>NZ_DEPK01000048.1:11245-22494 GCF_002358725.1 Microbacterium sp. UBA3394 | reverse complement strand
CGCTTCTGGAAGAAGTACGCGACCTTCAGCGGCCGCGCGAGCCGCAGCGAGTTCTGGTGGTGGTACCTCGCGAACATCATCATCGTGACGGTGCTCTACATCATCACCGCGATCGGCGGCTTCGCCGGGGCGAGCATCGACTCGACCACCGGCGCGTCGGCGCCCGGTCCGCTGTTCGGTGTGGGGATCGCGCTGCTGGTGATCTGGTGGCTTGCGATCATCGTGCCGACCCTCGCCCTCTCATGGCGCCGTCTGCACGACACGAACCGTTCGGGCCTGTTCTGGTTCCTCGGCTTCATCCCGGTCGTCGGCGGCATCATCCTGCTGGTGCTGTTCGTGCTCGACAGCGACCCGGCCGGAGCGCGCTTCGACGCCTGATCCGCCAGATCCGTAACGCGGGCCCGTCACCTCGGTAGGTGACGGGCCCGCGTCGCGTGAGCGCTCAGCGCTCAGCGCTCAGCGTGCGGCGTACTCCTGGCCCGCCTGTGCGGCGTCGGCGGCGAACGATCCCTGCGTGATGGCCGTCGCGCCGCCGTCGACGGGGATGACCGCGCCGCTCATGAAGTCGGACATGTCGCTGGCGAGGAACGTGGCGACCTTGGCGATGTCATCGGGGGTGCCGGTGCGGCCGAGGGGCTGCGAGCCGGCGAGACGCTCGGCGAGAAAGTCGGTGAAGTCGTCGGCCTGCTCCAGCGGAACGCCGAAGGCGCGCGCCATGATCGGCGTCATGATGATTCCGGGGGCGATCGCATTCGAGCGGATGCCTGCCGGTGCCAGCTCCGCGGTCGCCTGCCGCACGATGCCGACGACCGCGTGCTTGGCCGTGGTGTAGCCGGCCGCCGACCAGCCGCCCTGCAGCGCCGCCGCGCTCGCGGTCGAGATGATCGATCCGCCCGTTCCCTGCGCCTGGAACTGCTTGGCTGCGAACTTGTGCCCGAGGATCACGCTGCGCGTGAGCAGGCCGAGCGTCTTGTCGAATCCCTCGGTTCCCACCTCGAGGATTGGCGACGGGTCGCCCTGCGCGCCGGCGTTGTTGTACATCACATCGAGCTTGCCGAACACCTCCACGGTGGTCGCGACGAGAGCCTCGAGTGCGGCCTCGTCGGTGACGTCGGTGTGCACGTAGATCGCCGCATCACCGAGCGCGTCGGCGAGGGCCTGCCCGGCCTCGTCCTGAATGTCGGCGATCGCGACCCGCGCACCCTCGGCGACGAAGCGCTCGACGCTCGCGCGGCCGATGCCGCTGGTTCCGCCGGTGACGATGGCGACCTTTCCTTCGAGAAGACCGGTCATGGGATACCTCCTTTGTCGTGGCCCATCGGGAAGACGCGTCGCCGATCGGGCCGTCTCGGCGACGAGAGAATTCATGAGCCGGGCGGGTTCGCCGTGAGCAGGCTCCCGTCGAAGGCGTCAACGAGGCGGAGGAAGGACTCCTCCGGATCGGCGCCGCGGATCACCATCTCCTCCAGCGCGATGCGCGTCGCGCTGGCGACGGCGGCCGACGCCGCCCGTGCTCGGACGTCATCGGTCTCGAGTCCCAGGCGCGGGGCGAGGAGCGGCGTGAGTGCGCGTTCGCCGTCGTGCACCTTCCGAAGGAAAACCGACCACATCTCGGGGTCGGCGAACACGAGGGGGAAGAGCAGCCGCGTCCGGGCGTCGTTAGTGCCGCCGAGCATTGCTCGCCACCCCTGCTGCAGGACCTCGCGCACCGGGGCGGCGGGGGGCGCGGTCGCGATGACGTCGTCGAAGGTGCGTGTCGTCCAGTCGAAGACGGGGGCGATGCTCTCGGCCTTGATCGCGAAGTAGCGGTAGAAGGTGCGCTCGGAGATGCCGATCTCGTTCGAGATCTCGGCGATCGTGAGTGCGGTGGTGCCGCGCTCGATGAAGAGTGCGCAACAGGCCTCGGATGCACGCAGGCGTGCGTCGGTCGACGCGGATGCCTGCGGTGCGGCCATACCGTCACCGTACCCGCCCCTGGCAGAAACTGCCAGGGGCGGGTACGTGGTCAGTCGTCGCCGCGGTCGCCGACCGTCGCTTCTTCGGCGGCATCCATCGCGGCGTCTCCCTCTTCCGGCGACTCCGAACCGGCGCCGCGGGTGCCCTCGTTCGGGCCGGGGGCGGCGCTGTCGTCGTCGTGTCGGTGCGTCGGATCTTCTGTGGCCATGGTGGCTGTTCCCCTTTCGTCATCTCCACTCAACGGGCTGCGCGGCGGTACGTGCAGGGGGTTGCGGATGCGGGGGAGACGTGATCGGTCGCCGCGCCGGCTCGAGCTCTAGGCTCGGCGCCGTGAGCGACATCCTGGGAGAACAGTTCGTGCTCGACGACGGGGTGGTGCGCGTACCTCGGGCGGTAGCCGAGCCCGCGGTATCCGGCGACAGTCGCATCGAAGCCGGGCGGTGTCCGAAGGTCATCGTTCACAACTCCTCAAGATCGCGCGCCAGCCCTACAGAATCGACGGCAAGAGCGCGCGGATGCAGCGGGCGTGAGGAGTTCTGAACGTGCAGCCGCGCTGAGCCCGGGTGCCCAGCCCTGCGCGAAGGCGGAGCTACCCCGCTGACCGGGAAACCACAACCCCCGGTCTGTGAACACGGTGCATGGGCACAGTAGAAGCATGCGATGCATCACCTACGCCGGCGAATCGGTCATGACCAGTGACGATGTCGCCGAGGTGCTTGTCACCCTCACGGCCGCGATCGCCAGCCACCGTGAGGCCGAGGCGGCCAGGATCCCGATCGTTCTCGAGGATGGGTCCGTCGCGCAGGCCGATCTCGTGATCGGGGTCGGCAACGACGTGCTGTCCGCTCCCATCGACTGGGACGGGGAGGAGCCCGACTTCTCGGAGGCGGCCGCGAACATGCGCCGCCACCGCCATTACCCCGACCAGGAGCGTGCTGGGGTCTCGTATGCGGCACCGCATGAAGAGATCGGCTGGGATCCCGACCTGGAGGGCTGGTCCGACTCCTGACGCGGATCTCGTCATGCGCGCCCGGCCCCGGTCGTAACGCCGGCGCAACACCGTCGGCGACGGCGCCGGGCATGATGGGATGATGCCCGAGCAGCCACCACCGCAACGCCCGGGCATCGCTGCGCCGCCGCACCGAACCGAGATCGCCGTGCCGCCGCGACCGCCGTTGCCGCCTGACCGGCGGCCGTCGCAGGAATCGCCGGCACCGCCCACGCACGACGCCCCGGCGACCGTCAGCGCGGCCCCGCGTGAGCGTTCGATAGCGGCGTGGATTCTTGGCGCCTACCTGGTCGCCCTCACTCTCATCGCCTTCTGGCCGTCGCCCGTGGATGCGGGCGCAGGCCCGCTCATCCGCCTCATCACCCGGGTCGTGCCGATGCTCACGTACGCCCGCCTCGAGTTCGGTGCGAACATCCTGCTGTTCGTCCCGCTCGGGGTGCTGCTGACGCTCATCTTGCGCGATCGCGCTCTCGTGCTGCCGATCGCGATCGTCCTGACGCTCGCGATCGAGAGCGTGCAGGGTGTTCTGCTCGATCGCCGCACGCCCAGCGAGCTCGACATGGTCGCCAACACTGCCGGCGCCTGCATCGGACTGCTCGCCGTCGCGGTGTGGCAGTGGTGGCGTCGTCGACCGGCGTCCTGAGACGTCGGCGCGCGGTCACCGACCGCGGGTCGGGATGCGCCGCTGACCGTCGGTGACGAGAGCGCGCACCGTGGCGATGATGCCGGCGGCGGAAAGCGTTCCGAACAGGGCCAGTATGAGCATGGTGTCGCCTCCTCGATGGCAGTGGACTGCTTGCATCGAGTAGACCTCATAATTGGACCGCCTGTCGCGATCCAATAGAGATCGCCTGGCCCGATCTGGCGTCCGGCCGAGCAACGGTTCCGCTGCGTGTCATGACGTGCCGTCCATCGCTCCGCAGTCACTTAGTGCGGGTGTGGGGGCGGGACGACCCGCAGGTTGTGACTGCGGAGCAGGAGGGGGCGCTGGATCGATCTGCGTCGTCTGCACAAGGCTCCTCCGGGGACGGTGCCGCTGGGGCCAGAATGTATCCATCCCGCAAAGACAGGACACGCCATGCCCGCACCTTCGCCCCACGACCGCGTCTGGGCGTCGTGGGTGCGCGGAGATGCGGCAGGCGCGATCACCGTCGCCCTGCAGCACGCGGCGGACGTTCGGATGCTGCGGGCGGCCTGCGCGATGGCGCTGCGCAGCCACCGGGTGGACCTGCTCATGTCTCACATCGATGACATCTCCGCGCTCGATGCGGGCGTGGAGCGCGACGGCGTGCTGGCGAGTGTGCTCGTGGGGGAGGGTCGCATCGACGAGGCGGCGTTGGTTGTGCTGGCGATCAGCCCCGACGAGATCGCCGCCACAGACGACCGCCCCATCGCGAGCGCGACATCGCTGCGCAGCGCGGCGATCGCCTACGTCGCACTCGGCGCGATCGCCTCCGGTGCGTGGGTGGTGGCAGCGCGGTGCCTCGCGGCGGTTCGCGCCCTTCTCGATGCCGAGTCGGCCGACGCTGACGATGAGATCGGGCGCTTCGACCTGCTCGGAATGGCGGCCATGGTCGAAGCTCACACCGGCACGGAGAACGAGGCCGTTGTCGCTCTCGAGTCCGCGCTGGCGCCATTGCGCAGCCGCAACCTCCTCTCCAGCGAACATGCCTTGGCGCTCATCGCCCTCGGTGACGTCAATCACCTGCACGGATCGCTCGAACGCGCCGCTGTCAATCTGTCCCGCGGCGCTCGCCTGACGGCCGCTTCGCGACCGGGCTTCATCAGCCATGCGCGTGTGCTGCTCGCGTTCATCCGGATTCGGCAGGGCCGATGGGCGGATGCCGCGGTCGAGGTGGAGCGCCTGGGTGAGCCGAACGAGACGATCGAACGGGACTGGATCCGCACCCAGATCCTCGCCGTGCGCGGATTGCTGCGGGTGGTGACGGGCGATCTGGATGCGGGCGCGGCCGACCTTCGCGAGGCGCGTGCGCTCGCCGAAACAACGCCGAGCAACCTTGCTGCGATGGTGATGCTGCATGCGCGCATCGTCGAGGCGGTCACCCGGGGAGATTGGGATGGGCTGCAGCACGCGCTGGACGACTCGGAGGAGCCCGGATACCGGCATCCGTATCGAGACGGGGAGTGGCGGGTTCTCACCTTGGTCGCCGCCTGGAACCGACGCAGCTTCGCCGATTTTCGCCGTCGCCTGACCGACTGGGCGCTGACCAGCGATGCGGTGGACGACCCGTACTACTGGGCATGTGCGAGCCTCGCGGCGGAGTTCGAGCAGCGTCATTCGGATGCGCTGGCGGCGGCGGAGCGCGCGCTGACCGTGCTCGGCCCCGCGCAGGACCCGATGGGTCAGGTGTGGGTGCTCATGGTGGTCGGCCGCTACTTCGTCCGGTACGGCGATGAGGGCTCACCGGATCCGGACCGCGCGCGGGAGGTGTGGGACCGCGTGATCGCTCAGCTACGGGGGCTCGGCGCGTTGGCGCTCGCCGAGCGGTGCGAACGCATCGTGGATCGGATGATGGCCCGGTTCGAACGGGAGCGCGCCGCGCATCCGCTTGCCTCGCTCACCCCCCAGCAGGTACGCATCGCCCGTGCGGTCGCTCAGGGGTACACCAGCGACGAGATCGCCGCGATCGAGTTCCTTTCCAAGCGCACGATCGACTACCACGTCACGAACATCGTCGTGCGGCTCGGGCTCTCGAGCCGCCGTGAGATCGCCCGCGTGATCGACGCAGCGGACTGACACGACGACTGTCATTCGATACGAGTGAGCCGGCGCGGCCGGATTCATAGACTTCACGCGACGGTACCCGACGGTCACTGACCAAGGACGCCCACAGGGGGCGGGCGACATCGTTGCGCGTGCGTCTCGGGTCAACGGCTGGGGGGCGACCCGAGACGCGTGCGCGCTCTCGGACGCGGTGCGTTGTGTCGCGTGGCGCGTGCATCGTGTGTCGCGCGCGTCGGGCATCGCGCGTCTCGCGTCGCGCATCGAGTGTCGCGTGTCGCGGGTCGCGTGTCGTGTGCATCGCATGTCGTGTGCACAACTCCTCAAGAACGCGCGGGTCGGCCGTCACCTCGCCGGATGCGCGGCCCGGTTCGCGCAAGTTTGAGGAGTTGTGAACACGTGGGCCCGGACACGCGCCGTCTAGCGGCGCGCGCCCCCGATCGACCCGCCGTCGGCAGCTGGGCGAACGCCCTCCGCATGCGGCTCCCGTCAGAGGGCTGCGAACAGCTGGCGGAGGGTCTCGTCGGGGCGGTCGCGGTGAGGGGAGTGGCCGGCGTTCTCGACGACCGACATCGTGATGTGCGGGTTGGTGCAGACCTCGGCGGCGAGATCTCCAGTGAAGATCGAGAAGACGGCGGGGTCGGCGCCGATGATATGGGTCGGGATGCGCAGGGCAGCAGCCGCGGCGCGCGCATCCCAGTCCGGGTTCTGGATGTCGGTCTCGGCGACCGCCCACCGGCTGACCTGGCGTGACGAGAGCGCTTTGAGCTCGAGGTCCTGCTCGTGCCACCGCGGATTGTTTCGGCGCACGTCGTCGACCGTCACGTCCATGAAGGCCTCGTCCTGGCTGGAGCGCACCGCGCCGCGCTCGCCGTCGGTGATCCGCAGGCCGGGGTCGATGAGTACGAGGCGGCGCGTCCAGGTGGGGTTGTCGGCGGCCGCGAGCGTGACCGCAGCCCCGCCGAGCGAATGACCGATCACGAGGTCCCACGGTTCATCGTCGTCGGGATGCGCGATCGCGACGTCTGCCGCATAGGCGGCGAGGGTGTAGTCGAGCGCTCGCGGCGCGGTGCCGTGGCCGCGCAGATCGACGGCGCTCGCCCTCCATCCGGCGTCGGCGAGGGCGACACCGAATCGCCACATGAGTGCTCCGTTGGAGCCGAGGCCGTGCACGAGCAATGCCCGCGCGGGGGCACGCGGATCTCCCCAGCTCAGGCGGGGGAGGGTGACAGGTGTGACCACGGCCTCATCCTAGGGCGTGCATCACGCGGGCCGGTGGGTGTGCAACTGCCGCCAGCCCCGCCGAGCGTTGCGTAGCAGGCGACGCGGTTCACGACTCCTCAAATCCGCGTCGGCCCGGAGGTCACAGCCGCTGCCAGGCAGCTGTCACGCCACGATTTGAGGAGTTGTGAACGCGAACGAGCCCGGCCAGGGCGCCCTTGCCGGCGAATACCCGGCGCGGCCGCGGTGGCGGTCGGGCCCGGGGTGGCGCGCCCGATACACTCCGGAACCGTGGAGCGCTCGCTGGTCGTCGATGCCCTCGGGCGCCGTGTGCGGATCGACGGTCATGCCTGCGACCGCGAGCAGTGGCAACTGGTCGAGCGGTGCTGGCGCGACGCGGTGGCCCCGCCGGGCCCGGCCGACGCGCACGTGCAGGCGGTGCCGACGGGCGAACCGAACAGTTGGCTCTCGGTCCTCGCCGGCGAGGTCACCCGCGTGGCGCTGCAGCTGAACCGAGGTCGGCTGTGGATGCTGCATGCCGCCGGCATCGCCGCCGAGGACGGGCGTGTGATCGCGCTCGTCGGCCCCTCGGGACGGGGCAAGACGACAGCTTGCCAGGCGGCGGGCGCGGCATTCGAGTACGTCTCCGACGAAGTCGTGGCCATCGATGCCGACGGGCGCGTGTGGGCGTACCGCAAGCCGCTTTCGGTCAAGGAGCCGGAGCGTGCCGCGAAGTCGCAATGGGCCCCGACCGACCTCGGGCTGAGAGTGCGAGAACGTCCACTTCGGCTCGGGCGCATCGTCGTCCTCGATCGGATCGACGGGGCAGCGTCGGCCGGGGGCACGCCGCGCGTCGAGGCGATGGATCTCGGCGACGCCTTGACCGACCTCGTGGCGCAGTCGAGCTTCCTCGCCGACCTTCCTGCGCCGTTGCGCACGATCGCGTCGCACGTGGCGGCGACCGCCGGCGTCGTGCGCGCGACCTACGCCGATGCCCGCGAGCTCAGCGACGTGTGGGGTGAAGTCCTCCCGGCGGCGACAGCGACAGGGGCCGCGGTCGGCGCCGCACCAGCCGGTACGAAACTCGTCGAACCGCCCCTCGTGGCGGCACCCCCGCCTGAGGTGGCTCCGGAGCCGTACGCGCGCTCGCCTCACCTCGATGCGGTCGGCCTCTCCTCTCCCGACCGCATCGCGGTGCTCCGGCGCGACGACGACACCGACGGCGAGGACGCCGGCGGTGAGGCTGTCGTCCATGTTCTCGCGGGGGTCGCCCCGACGCTCTGGCGGCACGCGTCCGGGGCGTCCATGGAGACGCTGCGCGCCAGCGCCGTCGGTCTGCACGGCACGCCCCCGTCGGACGATGCTGCGACTCTCGTCGCATCGGCCGTGAGAGAGCTCGAGGAGGCGGGGCTGCTGCAGCGTGGGGCCGCGCACTGGGCTGTGGCGCCGGATGTGTCGTGGACCGGAGCAGACGACGTCGTCGCCTGCTCGCTGCGGGACGACCGCGCCCCCGTCGCTCTGCAAGGTTCGGCGGCAGTCATCTGGCGTGCGCTCGCCGAGGGTGGGACGGAGGCGGAGATCTGCGAACGCGTGATCTCCGTGTCGCAGCCGACGAGTGATGACGTGCCCGCGCAGGTCTCAGCGTTCCTCCGCGACCTGCTCACGCGAGGGTTGGCGTCCGTCGATGGAGGGATGCGACACCGCCCATCCGAGCGCACGGGAGAGTGACCGGGCGCTGCGTCCCCAGCGCCGCACGCGGGCGAGCATGATGTCGGCCCAACGGTCGCGGACGCCGGGACGATGGCGCAGCATGTCCTCGCGGCTCGGCCAGATGGCCCGCCACATGACGCGCAGGCGATCGAGGCCTCGGGCGCGCCGCCAGGCGGTCCACCACAGCAGCGCCGGCGTCTGCGCGCCGCGCACCTTGTCGCGCCAGTCGTCGAGCCCGGGCGCCGACCGCTCCTGCGCTGAAGGCACGATGTCGACCCCCCACGCGCGCAGCTCCGTCTCGAGCGTCACCGCGCATCCCGTGGCGTGCGCGAGAAAGACGAGGTCGTCGCGCTGCGTTCCCGTGAGCGGTGACTGCCGCAGATGCGCCAGGTCGCGCTGGTGACGCGGATTCTGCGGACCGCCCCGCAACGCGTGAAGAGCGGTGATCAGCCGATTCGCCGCGGCATCGGGCACCTGACAGACCCGGTGTGCGAACGCCTCCTCGGCGCGACGATGCCATAGCAGGTCGAAGACGGTGAGCGGGTCGGCGAGGAATCCGGGGAAGTAGCGGTGCACGTCCGTCGAGTGCGGCCAGTCCGGGTGTCTCAGCGTGCGCGAATGGAGGGTGAAGCGAGCGCTCGCGAAGGTGTCGGGGAACTGCTGCCAGCCCGCCTTCTCGATGAGCGCAAGGAACGCTTCGAAGCGGTCCGGGCTCACCAGCACGTCGACGTCGCCGGAAGCATGCGCGGGCCGTACCCCCTGCCGGGCGAGTGTCGGTCCCTTCAGCAGCAGCACGCGGATGCCGTTCCGTTCGGCGATCCCCTGCATCCATGCGTGGCCGAGATCGATCGCGTCGGCCAGATCGATCGGAACGGGGCGGGCGTCCACGCGCGTCACCGCCGACGGTCAGGTTCCGGGCCGCATGACGGCGGTGTCGACGCGCGACGTGCGCTCAGCCTCGAGCGCCCGGCGGTAGCCGCGCATGATGAGCGCCCGCCGCAGCAGCCGTGTCGCGGCATCCTGCAGTCGCCAGGCGTGCAGGGCCCCGCTCATCCGGTACGCGCCGACGACCGCTGCCTGAAGCGCGCCCCCTCGGTCGTGATCGGCGATCCGCCGCTGAATCGCGCCGAGCACGCGCGAGTACGACCGGGGGATCGTCACCATCGGCGTGAGCTGGCCGGGGCGCTCTCCCCATCGGCGCTCGAGGTCGGCGACCGCCTGTCCGCGCACCTCGCATTCCCTCATGTATGCGGTGATGCCGCGGGCATGGTGGTGCGCGGCGATCGCACGATCGTCGAAGACCGCGGTGGCCCCCACGCGTGCCAGGCGTATGCCGAGATCGAGATCCTCGTTGTACTCCAGACGCTCCGAAGCCCTGAACGACTCCACCGCGAGATACAGCGATCGGGGGAGAGAGACGTTCCCACCCCACAGGGAGCCGAGGATGGTGTCGGAGTCGCCGCGCCGCCACCCGGCGACCTGCGCATCGTAGTCGCGCGCGTAGAGATAGGTCGGGGCCTGGTCGGACCCGCGTCGGGTCGGCAGGGAGACGGGCATGTAGCCCTGCAGCACCCGCGCGCCGCCCTCGGCGTGGAATCGACGATGGCGGGCGACCAGCCCCGGGCCGGGGATCACGTCGTCGTCCACGGCGAGCACCACGTCTCCGCGGGCGCGCTCGAGCCCGGCGATGCGGGCGCGGGCGAGTCCGACGTTCTCGGTCAGCTGCACGATCTCGAGGGCGTCGTCGCCGAGCGGGAGCTCATCGCGCCAGCCCTCGTGCGGACCGTCGAGCACGACGACGATCTGATCGGCGCCCTGGCCGCGGTACTCGTGGATGAGTGGCGGAAGGCGGTGCAGCCGCCGGTACGACGGCAGCACCACCGTGACGGTCGGCGCGTTCCCGTTCCCGTTCACGCGACCGGACGACCGGGGTCGGGGAGGCCGGTCATGAGCTCGTACATGCGCCCGACGGTCTGCTCGACATCGGCGGTCGTGGACATGTTTGCGCCGATGAACAGCCGGCCGTTGTACATGATGCCCGCGGCGGCGAGGCTGTCCGTTCCGAGGCTCGCCGGGAACGGCGCGACATCGAGGATCCTCGCCCCCGCGAAGAAGCGCGGCCGGGAGACCCAGGGCAGCAGCGTGCTGTAGCCGATCGGAAATCCGGGCGCCGGCGGGTAGGGCTTGTCGTCGTCGCGCTCTTCGACCTGACGATGGATCGCGCGCACGGTCGCGGACAGATCGGCGTCGGCATCGCCGGAGACCGACATGTCGCGTACGTGGTTGCGGATGTGCGACGCGGCCGACGAGTGGAACGACACCGGGAACCGCAGACTCACCACGCGCTGCTCGCCCGGCCACGCTCCCACCATGGCCGCGGCCTGAAGATCGCTGAGGGTGCCGCCGTGCTCCCGGGCGCGGCGACCGGCGAGCCCGGCATCGAGCGCGCGATACGCCGAGTGGCGCGGAGGCAGTGCCGCGCGGCGCGCGGCCTCGCCGCCTCGCCCATAGCGCAGCGGCAGCAGCAGTCGCGCCCCGACCCGACGGATCCGCCGCAACACCGGGCGGCTCCAGTAGGAGCGCCACGCTGCGCCGAGCGAACCCTCGCGG
>NZ_DEPK01000048.1:0-10867 GCF_002358725.1 Microbacterium sp. UBA3394 | reverse complement strand
GCACGGCAGCGAAAGGATCGCGCGGTTCGGGAAACGGCTCGTCGGCTCTTGCCTGGGTCACGGTGGAGAACAGGCGCATCCCGGACAGCCCATCCGTCATGGCGTGGTGGAACATCATCCCGACCGCGACGCGACCGTCGGTCAGGGCGGTGATCCGGATCCGCCAGAGCGGATGCCGCAGCGAGAAGACCGGATCCTCGGCACCGGAGAGGCGCCGCAGGTCTGCGGTGGCGGGATCCACAGCAGCGTCGGAGAACACGAGGTGGCGATCGAGATCGAAGTCGTCGTCGGGCACCCAGGCCGGCGGTGTCAGCCCCAGGAAAGAGCGCTGCAGGCGAAGGCGGAAAGACTCGGTGCTCGCGACGGCGCCCTGCACGAAGGCGCGGATCCGTACTCGATCGAGGGAGCCGTCGGGGCGCAGCAGCGGGCCTCCCTCGGCGATCAGCAGGCCGGGGGTCTGCATGTTCTCGAACGAGATGTGGTTGGAGACGTAGCCCTCCTCCCAGATCTGCATGAACTCGGCGTGCGGCCGGGTCAGCCGCACGGGTGCGATCTCATCGCTCGCGGTCACAGTCGTCGACATCGGTACTCCTCAGGAAGCCAGGCGCGGCTCGGTCACGGTTAGAACGGTCAGCGGGGATCCCGTGAGAACCGATCCCGCGCTCCGCAGAATCAGGGGGATGGCGACGATGCCGCTGGCGTCGGCGACCGCGATGTGGCACACCGCCTCGGCGTCGTCGGGTGCGGGCGCGGCGGATACCTCGAGCGTGCGGAAGTCGCGGCCGAGCCCCTCGCCGGTCGCCTTCGCGGCCGCCTCCTTGGCGGTCCAGGTCGGAGCCAGCCAACGCCGTCGCGCGAGTGAGTCGAGACTCTCGGAGCGTGCCGCTTCGGCTGGAGAGCACATGCGCCGACGCAGGGCCCGGGAATCGAATGCGGTGAACGGTGCCGCTTCGACATCGGCGCCGATCCCGTCACCGGCCCCGACCGCGACGAGCAGAACGTCACCGCTGTGCGACACGGAGAAGTCGGCGTCGAGCCCTCGAAGTCGGGGCTTCTCGCCGCCCGATCCCCGATCGATCCCGCGCCAGCGCAGTCCGAGCTCGCGTGTCACCATGTCTTCGACCCACCGTTCGGCGATGTGCGTCAGTTCCCGGCGCGGCGCGTCGCAGCGCCCGAGCACCCAGTGCACGGCGCGTTCGCGCACGTGCACGATGCCTCTCTTCGGCGGCGCATCGGTGTCTCGCGACATGGTCAGCGGCAGGGTTCCTCAGCCGGCCGCGACCCGCGCGGCGAGCCCTTCGCCGAGTTCACCGAGCGTGGCGAACTCGCCGAAGAAGGTCGGATCGACGGCGACGGCGTACGTGTCTTCGATGTCGCCGCAGAGCGTGAGTACGTAGATCGAGTCCAGGCCGAGCTCGGTCAGGGGCGCATCGGGGGTGATGTTCGCGGGATCGACCTGGTCGTAGAAGGTGATCCTGTCGATGAGCCAGGATGTCATCGACGACACAGCATCGGTGGGAGCGGTCGTGGTGTCGGACATGTTCTCTCCTTGCATTCGTAGGGTGCGGGCTGGTCGCTCGCGGTCAGATGGCTGCCGGGGCTGGGGATTCCAGACCGACGGCGTGCAGGTAGGGCATCGCGCCCGAAGCGACGAGCCCGCGCGCCGGAGCACGGCGCACCTTCCCGGTCGGGGTGCGGGGCACGCCTCCGGCCGACACGAGCCCGATCGCGATCGCGGGCAGGGAGAAGCGCGTGACGAGTTCGTCTTCGAGACGCTCGAGGAGCGTCTCGACCGGTTCCCCGGCCAGCTCCGGGTCGTACTCGATCACGAGGGCGATGCGCTGGCCGGTCTCCAGCTCGAACGCCGCTCCGACACCGAGCGCCGGTGACAGCGCGGCTGCGGCGGACTCGATGTCCTGGGGGTGGATGTTGCGTCCGCGCAGGATGATGACATCCTTCAGGCGACCGGTCACGTAGAGCTCGCCATCGACGATCGTGCCCAGGTCTCCGCTGCGCACGTACGAACCGTCGTCATTCGGCAGCGTGAAGCCGAAGGTCTCGGCCGTCGCGTCGGGACGGCGGAAGTATCCCGGGGAGACCGCGGGGGAGGAGATCCAGATCTCGCCCAGCACGCCGTCGGGGAGCGCCTCGAGGGTGTCCGGATCGACGATCGTGACGCGGGTCTCAGCGCTCGGGACACCGCACGAGATGAGTTCGACGGCGTCCTCCGCAGTCGACGGGACAAACTCTCCCGTGGCGAGGCGGTCGGCGTCGACGTGGCTGACGGTGTACGGCACCCCCAGCGGCTTCGAGGTGATGAACATCGCCTCGGTCATCCCGAACGCGGGCGCGACCGTCGTCGGGTCGAGCCCTGTCGAGGCGAAGCGCTCCGCGAAGGCGGCGACCGTTGTCGGTCGCACCGGCTCGCTGCCCGAGACGAAGCATCGCACGGTCGACAGGTCGAGGTCGGCAACCTGTGCGTCGGTTGCGAATTTGACGCACAGATCGAAGGCGAAGTTGCCGGCCAGGGTGAGCGTCGCACCGTGCGTGGACATGAGCTGCAGCCACGACATCGGTCGGCGTTGGAACTGCTCGGTCGTGGTGAGCACGACCTTCCCGCCGTTCACCGCCGGCACGAGCACCTGCATCATCAGGCCCATCGCGTGATGCAGCGGCAGCCAGCCCACGAGCGTGGAGGTCTCGTCCGCGGCGATGAGCTCCGCCGCCGCGTCTGCCGTCGCGCGAAGGGCGCGGTGCGTTCCCATCACACCCTTCGGATCGCCGGTCGATCCCGAGGTGAAGAACAGCCAGGCGATCGCGTCGGCGTCGATCGCGGGCGGCATCCACGCGTCGGCGTCTCCCGCCTCGAGCAGCTCGCTGAGGACGGCGATCGGGATGTCGATGTCGGCCGATGCCAGCACGGGGGCCAGGGTCTCGTCGGTGACGATGACCGCAGCTCCCGCCGCACGAGAGATGGCAACGACACGCTCGGCGACCATCGCGGGCGGCAGACCGTATCCTGCGACCGCGGTCGGGACGAAGGCTGCGCCGGCGTAGAGTGCCCCAAAGAGGGCGTCGACCCATCCCAGTCCCGGGCTCAGCGCGATGACGACGCGATCCCCGACACCGATGCCCTGCCCGGTCAGTGCCTGCGCGACGGCGCGGGAGCGTCGATCGAGGTCGCCGTAGCCGCGGAACTCCGACGTGTCGAGGCTCGAGTGGAAGAGGATGCCGCGATCGTCGCCGTGCGCGGCCGCGGTGGCCTGCAGGCAGTCGTGGGCGAGAACCGGCGGAAGCGACATGCTCCGGACTCCTTCGTGATGGATGATGAGCGGTGGCGGGTGGGTGACCTGCCGGGCCGGAGGTCGCTGGGATGTGGGGTCTCCGGCCCGGCAGTCTCGTCAGGCGGGAGTGAGCACTGGGCGGAACCCTGACGAGTAGAGAGGGCGCAGCGTGCCGGACTCGATCTGCGAGCGCGTGGGCATGCGGCGCACCTTGCCGGTGGGCGTGCGGGGGAGGGTGCCCTCCGCGACGAACGCGACAGCGAGCGACGGGAGGGAGCTGCGTGCCATGAGCGTCTCTCGCACGCGTGGGCCGAGAGTGTCGATGCTCTCCGGGGTCTCGGCGAGGGCTTCCTCGCTCACCTCGAGCACGACACCGACGACCGAGGGGTGCCCGGTGAGCTCGAATGCGGCGCCGATGCCGACCGCGGGCGAGACCGTGCGGGCGGCGGCCTCGATGTCCTGCGGGTACAGGTTGCGACCCCGCACGATGATCATCTCCTTCAGGCGGCCCGTCACGAACAGCTCGCCGTCGAGGATCGCGGCGAGGTCGCCGGTGCGCATGAAAGCGCCGTCGTAGCCGGTCAGGGCGTGACCGAAGGTCTCGGCGGTCGCGTCGGGTCGACGGAAGTATCCGGGGGAGACCATCGGGGACGCGACCCAGATCTCTCCGACGATGCCGTCCGGCACCGGCTGCAGCGTCTCGGGGTCGACGATCACGACCTGCGTCTGGCTGGTGGGGCGACCGCACGAGACCCACTCGACGGTGCCCTCGCCGTCGGCGGGCACGAGCTGACCGTTCTCGAGTCGTTCGGCGTCGAAGCGCCGTATCATCAGGTCATCGTCGGGGAACTTGCCGGAGATCATGTTCGCCTCGGTCATGCCCATGACCGGTGCCACCATCTGCTCGGTCACCCCGGTCGAGCCGAACCGATCGAGGAAGGCGTGGAGCGTCTCGGGGCGCACGGGCTCCGAGCCCGAGAAGAGCACCTTCAGGCTGCTGAGGTCGAGTTCGGCGATCTGCTCGTCGGTGGCGAGCTGGGTGACCAGGGCGAAGGCGAAGTTGCCGGCGGCGCTCATGGTGCCGCGATGCCGGCTGATCAGCTGCAGCCAGAGGATGGGACGGCGCTGGAACTGCTCGGTGTTGGTCGCGACCGCTTGCGCGCCGTTGACCGCCGGGATGATGACCTGCATCATCAGCCCCATGATGTGGTGCATCGGCGCCCAGCCGACCAGCGTCGCCCGCGGACTGCTGTCCCACAGGTCCTTCGCGGCATCGGCGGTCCCGATCACGGTCGAGTGCGTCGCGATGACGCCCTTGGGATCCCCGGTCGACCCCGACGTGTACAGGAGGTAGGCGATCGCGTCGCCGTCGAGTGCCGGCATCGACCACGCGTCCGCGTCGCCGTCAGCGAGGAGATCTTCGAGGAGGAGCACCTCCATCTCGAGCGCATCGGCGTCGATGCGCTCGAGCACGCCGGCGTCGGTGATGAACACCGTGGCCTCGGCCGCGCGGGCCATCCCGGCGATGCGTTCTCCGATGACCGCACCGGTGCCGTAGCCGGCGACGGGAGCGGGGATGAAGGCCATCCCGGCGTACAAGGCGCCCCACGCCGCATCCGCCCATTCGAGTCCGGTGGACAGCCCGATCACGGCCATGTCGCCGATCCCGTGCCCGCGCGCGTTGAGCGCCTGCGCGACGGTGCGGGCGTTGCGGTCGAGGTCGCGGTAGCTGCGGCGACGGGACGAGTCCGGCGTGTCGTAGTAGAGGATCCCATGGGAGTCGCCGACGGTACTCGCGGTGTGACGGAGCGCGTCGACGAGCGTGGGGTGCGGAGCGGTCATCATCGTCATCTTTCGGTCGGGTGGTGCCGGATGGGTCTCACGTCGGTGTGGCGGCGGTGCGGTGTGTTCGTGACGGATCTTCGGGTGCGGAGGGAAGCCCGAACACGGTGCTGCGCGCGCGGGGGTACCCGTCGCGCCAGTCGCCCCGGCGCCGCCACACCTCATCCCAGGTGGGGTTTCGGCGGCGCAGCAGCGCGCCGAGTTCGAGGAATCGGATGCCCATCTCGCGCGCTGGCGTCGGCCACGACGTGCGGAGCACCGTGGCCTTGCCGGCCATGACCATGCACATCTTGCGTCCACTCGAAGAGGTCGACCCTCCGACGGCGTGCACGATGGTGGCGGACGGAACCACGACGGGGTGCAGTCCGCGAGCGCGGGCACGGTGCGAGAAGTCGGCGTCTTCGCCGTAGAGGAAGAAGCGCTCGTCCATTCCGCCCAGCTGCTCCCAGTGCGTGCGTGTCGTCAGGAGCAGGCATCCCGTGATGATCGGCACTTCCCGCACGGTGTCGCGCTGCCAGCGGCCGAGCGATTCGGGGTCGAAGACGCGGGATCGCTTGAAGGCGGTCGACAGGCCGGTCGCGAAGCACAGGAGCGACCACAGCGACATCGCTCCCCAGCACGAGCTGGGGTCGGTCGTTCCGTCCGGACGCAGGGTGCGACCGCCATAGACGCCGAAGAGGGGGTGGGTACGTGCGAACGCGACGAGGTCGTCGACCGCCCCTGGGAGCACCTCGGTGTCGGGGTTGAGGAGCACCACATACGGAGCGGCGGAGTGGCGTACGCCGAGGTTGACGCCTGCCGCGAAGCCGAGGTTCTCGCCGGCCTCCACGACGGCGATGTCGGGAAACTCCTGCCGCAGTGCGACCGCGCTGCCGTCGGATGACCCGTTGTCGACGACCACGACCTCGAGCGACGTCGCGGTGTTCTCGCGCAGGGTGCGGATCGCGGTGGCCGTCTCGTCCCGCGTGTTGTAGTTGACGACGATCACGGCCGCCTGCGCGCTGCCGTTCATGCCGCGTCCTCGACGGGCTCGGTCTCGACGGGCCCGGTCTCGACGGGCCCGGTCTCGATGGGCTCCGTGCCGCCGCGCCATCCCAGCACGCGTGCGGGGACGCCGCCGACGATGGCGGCGGACGGGACGTCTTTCGTCACGACCGCGCCCGCGGCGACGATCGCGCCGTCGCCGATGGTGACCCCCGCCACGACGACGGTGTTCGCACCGAGCCAGACGTCACGCCCGATGGTGATATCCCGCTCGGTCTTCGGCTGGTCCATGACGAATTCGCCGGGGTCGGTGCGGTAGTTCGATGCGGTGATGGTCACGTGCGGCGCGAGGAGGCACTTCTCGCCGAGGGTGATGCGTCCGGTGGCGTTGCCCGCCCAGATGATGCTGTGCTCACCGATGTGGGTGCCGGCGCCGAGACGAATGCGTTCGGCGTTGCGGAACGAGACGTTCGGCGCGAAGCTGACGTCGGCGCCGCGGTCGAGCAGTCTCACCTGCTGCACGTGCGAGTACGCCGCGAAGTGAAGCAGGCGGAACGCCTGTGCATACGTGCGGGGATCGACGAGCGATCTCAGCACTCCGGACACCTTGCTCACGACCCGACCTCCTCTGCTCGGACGCCGTCGACCCGATCGCCGCCGCTTGCGGGAACGGCTTCCGGCGGATCGGTGTCGACGAAGTTCTCGCCGCTGACCGGGCGCCATCGCGCCGCGACGAACCCGGCGAGGACGCCCGCCACGTAGGCGCGCTGGGCCGCGCGGCCCCGTCGGGTACGCGCACGGCGGACGGAGCCGATGGCCGCTCGGCGGATCACGATGCCGAGCAATGCCCAGCTGCTCCCGGGGTGTGTGCGACGCCATTTCGCGAGCATCGCGCCGACCCCGCGCCCGTAGGCGGCGTTGAGCGCGGTGTAGTCGTCGTCGCCTCGCGTGTTGACGTGTGTCACCGCGGCGGCCGAGACCCGTGCGAGCCGCCCCGGCCCCGTGAGCACGCGGCAGAACATGTCGAGATCCTCCGCGCCGCCGAAGCGGCGGCCCGCGCCCAGAACGGGGTCGAACCCGCCCGACGCGAGCACGCTGTCACGGCGGAACGCCATCAGAGCGCCGTGCCCGGCGTCCAAGCCGTCTGCGACGCAGGTGAGAACGTCGACGGCCGGCGGGGGTGCTGCGGATCCGTCGCCGTGGTCGCGAAGGCGTCCGGTGACGCCGATGATGGCGGCGTCGGCGAACGGAGCGATCAGCGGCGAAAGGAATCCCGGGTCCACGGCGCAGTCGTCGTCGGTGAACACCACGATCGGACGATCCGCGGTGGCGAGGCCGAGGTTCCGTGCGATCGAGAGGCCGGGCACGTCGGAGCGGACGTATCGGACGCCGGCCGCTTCGGCCACGTCTCGGGTGGCTGTGGTGACCGAGGCGGAATCGACGACCACGATCTCGGCGCTGCGCGTCGCCCGGACAATCGCGGCGAGCGCCGCCGCGAGCATCTCGGCGCGGTCGCGCGTGCAGACGACGATCGTCACGTCGGATGCCGTCGGCGGCGTGCTGCGCGCCGCCGAGGTTTGGAGAGAGTTCTCCACCCCAGTGTCCTTCCCCCAGAAAAGGTCAACGGCACCGGTTTTCCCCAGCGGCGCCGTCGTCGCGACTCACATTCGCGGGTTTCGGTGCCGGTTGCAAGCGTCAGCGGCGTTGTGCGATCGGTCTTCCCACCGTGTTAACACGGACGCAACACAGCGGTGGGAAAGTTGTCGAGCGGCCCGGCACTGCGCCGCCTCCGTGCCGGTCCCTGGGGACTTCGGATCGTCATGGAGCTGAACTCAGGGGGAGAGTACGGTGCCCATGGAACAACCTACGTATCTGCGTCGACTGCTGAACCAGAAGGTTCTGCTCATCATCGGATTCGTCGTCGCGGTGGCGGCCGGCCTGCTGGCGGGGTTCACCGTCGAGGACGGCCAGATCGAGCCGCGAGCGGACCGCTCCTATATGGCGTCGTCGACCGTGCTGCTGACGTCGCCGCAGCCGGACTACTTCCAGGTCGAGATCCCGGGGGAGACCACGGCGCTGCCCCAGGCCGACGACCCCGAGGCGCAGGAGGTCGTCGTGCAGGACCCGACGCCGATCAACCTGTCCGACAGTGCGATCATCCTCGCCTACATGGCGTCCAGTGACGAGGTGGCCACCGAGGTCGCCGCACGCATCGGCGACTTCGAAGACGGCGAGGGGATCTCGGCGGTGCGCCGCACCACCCAGCCTGCCGGTGACGAGCAGTTCGGGGGGCGTCTGACCCTGCCGATCATCGACATCGTCGGCGTCGCCACCTCGGCCGAGCGGGCGGAGGAGATCGCCGCCGTGGCGACCACCGTCTTCGGCGAGATGGTCCTCGCCCAGCAGGAGGAATGGGGCGTGGCCGAAGACATCCGGCTGAGTCTCGACGAGCTGAACGCCCCCGTCGCGGGCGATCCGGAGGGCGGAAACCCCGCCATCCCGGTGGTCGTCGTGACCGTCGGCGTGTTCCTGCTGTTCGTCGCGCTCGCCCTCATCATCGAGGCCGTTCGCGATCGCCGTCGGCGTCGGACCGGATCCGACGAGGACGACGTGAACGATGACGCCGGCGCTGACGATGAGGACGATGTGCCTCACGGACACGCGGATGAGGTGCCCGAACCCGTCGAAGAGCGTCAGAAGGAGCTCGTCGGGGCAGGTTCGGCCGAAGCGGAGGCCGCTCCGCGCTCTCGCCGTCGCCGGTCGGCTCACGACGACTTCGATGAGCTGCTGAACCGGGACGACGCCGCTTCGCGCGCGTAGGGGGCCTTCGGTGTCGGTCGACTCTCAGACCACCGCGCACTCGCTCACGCCGAGCACTCCGAAGCGGGGCACCAGGCCCTGGGACGTCGTGCTCGCGGTAGCGGTCGGAGCGGTCGTGATCGTGGCGGTGCTCTTCCTCGATCCGCTCATCATCGGCGGGGTGCTGCTCGTCGTCGCGGGACTGTTCGTGGTGCGCCGCGGCTTCTTCAACTGGACCACGATGCTCTTCGTGCTCACGGCGGTCGTGCTCTTCGTCCCGATTCGTCGCTACGCCCTCCCGATCCAGGTGGGCTTCGCCCTCGAGCCGTACCGGGTGCTCATCGCCGGCCTGCTCATCGCGCTCGCCGTCTCGATCTTCCGGCGAGGGGCCTCGTCTCTCAAGCCGGTCGTGTGGGGGTGGCCCATCGCGATCTTCCTGTGGGCGATGTTCGCCTCGCTCATGGTCAACGCCGTGACCCTCACGGAGACCGAACTCATCTCGGGCGGCTTCGCGAACATCTTCCAGCTCGCCTTCCTGCTGTCGGTGATCGTGCTGACGCGTCAGATGCTCTCGACGGAGCTCGTGACGATGATCCTGCTCAACGTCATCGTCTTCGCCGGTGCGTTCGTCGGCTTCTTCGCCTTCGTCGAGCGCCTGACGCGGCAGAACATCTTCCTCATGCTCCACCAGTTCCTGCCGCTGACGATCCTGCGCGACGACGCCGAATCGCTCCGCGCCGGCGGGGGGAGGGCGTACGCCTCATCCCAGCATCCGATCGCCCTCGCGGTGCTGTTCTGCATGATCATTCCGATCGCGATCTACCTGATGAAATTCAGCCCGTGGCCGCGGTTCGCCTTCACCCGCAAGCTCGTCTACACGGCGGCGATCGGCGCGATGCTGGTCGGGATGCTCTCCGCGGTCTCACGCACGGGCGTCGTCACCCTCGGGGTGATGTTCCTCTTCCTCCTGGTGTTCCGGCCGAAGCTCGCCGGGATCCTCATGGTGATCGGACTGCCGCTGCTGGTGGTGGTGGGCCTCGTTCTGCCGCAGCTGGTCGAGACGATGGTGCTGTCGCTGTTCGATATCGAGGGGGTCATCGCCTCGCAGCTGACGAGCCCCGGGATGGCCGGGCAGGGGCGATTGGCCGACCTTCCCGATGCCTTCGACGAGTTCGCGCAGTATCCGCTCGCGGGCACCGGCGTCGGAAGCCGCATCGTCGTGGGCGACGACGCGAACGCCCAGATTCTCGACAACCAGTGGCTCGGAACGCTGCTGGAAGCCGGCGTGCTCGGCATCGTCGGTCTGGTGGCCCTGTTCGTCTGGCCGGTCTTCGTGATGATGCGCTTCACGCTTCGCTCGTCCGCGCCCGAGAGTCGTCGCTTCCTCACGTTCGCGATCGCCACATCGGCCGTCGGATATGCCACGGCGATGTTCTTCTACGACGCCTTCGCCTTCATGCAGACGCTGCTGCTGCTGAGCATCCTCTACGGGGTCGCGGCGTGGGCGATGACCGAGGGCAAGGACGCGTGGGAGACGACCACCCGCGACGCGACGGCGCTCGAGGCTCGGGTCGCCGGATGACCGCGCTGAGCGTCGTGATCCCGGCGCACAACGAGGAGGCGGTCATCGCCCGGGCACTGCGCGGGCTCCTCGATTCCGCTGCCGACGACATCGACGTGATCGTCGCGGCCAACGGCTGCAGCGACGAGACGGTGTCACGAGCGCTCGCCGTCGACCCCCGCGTGCGCGTGGTGGAGACCGGAACGGCGTCGAAGATCGCCGCGCTCAACCTCGGGAGCGACGCCGTCGTGCGCTATCCGGTGGCGTTCGTCGACGCCGACGTGCGGGTCTCGGGCGAAGACCTGGCGACGCTTGCCGCCCGCCTCGAGGCCGACGCGACGCTCTTCGTGGCGGCGCCGGCCATGCAGGTGACCCCGTCTCGCTCGTGGTGGGTGCG
>NZ_DEPK01000260.1:0-5117 GCF_002358725.1 Microbacterium sp. UBA3394 | reverse complement strand
GCGAACCGCCGCACGGTCGGCGTGGCGGTAGCGGCGGTGACGGCGAACACGCTCGTGCCGTCGGGATCGATGCGTCCGGTGACCACGGCACCGGATCGGCCGAGCTCGGCCAGCGCGATCTTGCGCAGCGCGGCACGCGACCGCAGGGCAGCGTCGGGGATCTCGATCGCGCGCAGCACATCGCCGCGTGTGAGCGAGTTCATGCCGTTGCCGGTGATGATCTCGGCCACCGGTTCGCGTCGCTCGCGGAGTGTGCCGGGCGCATCCGGGTCGGGCGACCAGATCACCGCGACCCCGTCGAGGGCGACCGTGAAAGCGACCATGCCGGCTGCGGCGAACGAGCGGCAGATGTTGCCGCCGACGGTGGCGGTGTTCCAGATCTTGAACGACGCGAGCAACGCGTTGGCCGCGTCGACGGCCAGTGGTGCGGCGGTCCAGGCCGCGGGCGCCTCCCGTTCAGCCCAGCGCACGAGGCGTGCGATCGTGCAGGTGGCGCCGATGCGCAGGCCCTCGGCGGTGACCTCGAGGTCGGGCCAGCCCATCGCCATGAGGTCGACGAAGCCGGTCGTGGCCGGCTGCGGTTCGCTCATCAGCCAGGTTCCGCCCGCGATGACGACCTCACCCTCGGCGAGGGCGAGGTCTGCGGCCGTGCGCGCGGCACGGAAGTCGCGGATGGTCGTGATGTCCACGGGCGCCTCGGGATGTTGATCACATGAACAGGTGAGGAGAGTCAACCACCGCGGCATTACGCCGGTGTTTCGCACGCGCGACCCGCGCATCCGTGCGCGCGCTCACGGCCGTGTCGAATGCAGGAGAACTCGCTGAGTGCACGACCTCCCGACCGTCGCCTTCTCGTGCGCTCGCCGAGAACGCGTGCACTCGCCGCAGCCCCGGCGCCATCGGCGCCGCAACCCCGGGCCGGCGTCAGAGCGCGAGCTCGGCGGCGGTGTCGAGGGCCGCCTCGATCGAGTGCATCCAGCCGTCCTTGAGCGCCTGCTTGGTGTCGCCGTAGACCGAAGCGCCGTCGACGAGGTTGCTGGATGCCGCGCACACCATGCCGGCGCGCATCCCCCGCAGGCGGGCGACGACGTACATCGCCGAGGCCTCCATCTCCATGTTGAGGATGCCCATGCCGTTCAGCTCCGCGATCAGCTCCGGGGTCTCGGCGTAGAAGGCGTCGCTCGAGGTGCTGATCCCGGCGTACGCGCGCGTACCGGCGGCCGTGGCGATCCGCTCCGCGTTCCGCTTCAGCGCGAGGGTCAGCTCGGCATCCGGCAGCGACGGGAAGCCGCGGGGGAGATAGGCGTCGGTCGTGCCGTCCATTCGGTAGCTGCCTTCGCTCACGAGGAGGTCGCCGGGCGCGATGCCCGACTGCAGCCCCGCCGACGACCCGACGCGGATGACGCTCGTCACGCCCACGCGCGCGAGCTCCTCGACCGCGATGGCCGTGGAGGGGCATCCCATACCCGTCGAGGTCGCGGTGATGTGACGCCCCTTGTACCAGCCGGTCACGGTGCGGTGCTCGCGGTTGTGCGCGACCTCCCGCACGTCGGTGAGGAACTCGGCGACCAGCGGCACGCGGAACGGATCACCCGGTAGCAGGGCGACGCTCGACACCTCACCCGGTGCGATGCCGATGTGGTACTGACGGGCGTCGAGGCCGGCTTGCGACTTGTCGACGGGAGCGGGCGTGGTGGACATGGTTCTCCTTCGGGTGCAGCGTCGGATGCGCTGGTGTCCCCGCCCTGAACCGCCCGGGATCCGGTGCTCGGCCGAGAGGCCATGGTTGATAGGACCGCGTCGCGCGGCAGGCTAGCACGAGCGCGCCGGCGACTCCGCGCCGTTCGCGCCGTGACGCGCGCGATCGCGGGTGTCGTGCAACGGGCCCGTGGTGGCGCGGAGGGGTGCGCCCGTGCCGCCGTGCCGGGCGGCGACGATCTCCGCCAGTGCGGCGACGGCGGTCTCGTCAGGTGAGTGCCCGCCGAGGTCGAGTCCGAGGGGCATGTGGATGCGCGCGATCGCGTCTGCGGACACCCCCCGCTCGGCGAGGAGGTGGGCGCGCCGGGCGACGGTGCGGCGCGCGCCGAGCGCTCCGACGAAGCCCACCGGCAGCGTGAGGGCGGTCTGCAGCGCCGGGATGTCCAGTCGCTCGTCGTGGGTGAGGACGCACACCGCCGTGCGCAGGTCGACGTCGTCCGGACCCTGGCGGGCGAGGTACTCGTGGGGAGCGGCGACGACGCGGCGTGCGGCATCCGGGAAGCGCTCCGGGGTGACGAGCACCTCCCACGCGTCGACGACCGTCACGGCGAACCCCGCGGCGGTCGCGACACGGCACAGCGCCGCGGCGTGCTCGCCGGCGCCGGCGATGATGAGTCGCGGGCGCGGCGCGCGACTGAGCGCGACCATTTCCGGTGCTGCGAGCGGTTCGGACCCGGGCCGCTCGCCGGCCGGGTCGGTGGGGGCGGCGTCGACAGCGGGATCCAGGCGCCGGCTCTCGCGGAGGAGGGCTGCGCGGGCGAGGTCGGTCGCGAGCGCGGCGGGGAGTCCCGAGGCGTCGGGGGGCGCAAGCGCGCGTCCCGCGTCGGGCCCCGTGGTGATGAGGCCCACGGTGATCGCACGGTCGGCGTCCTCGCGCTCCAGCACGTCGGCGACGACAGGGTCGTCAACGGCGATGGGGTAGGCGAGCACGTCGATGCGGCCGCCGCACGCGAGCCCGGCTGCCGGAGCGTCGCGGTCGGACAGGCCGTATGTCGCGCGATGGGCCGATCCGGTCGCCAGCGCGAGACGGGCGAGCACGACGGCATCGGCCTCGACGCATCCGCCCGAGATCGAGCCGATCACCTCGCCCTCGACGGTGACCGCCATCGACGCCCCGACGCCGCGCGGCGCGCTGCCGGGAACCCCGATCACCGTGACGACGCCCAGGCGCTCGCCGGCGCGCAGGCGGCGGTGCGCCTCGGATCCCAAGCCCAGCATGCCGTCACGCTACCCCCGTCGTGTTTCCGGCGCGCTACGCTTCGACGCCATGGAAGACCGTGCCGCGCCGATCGTCGGGCTCGTCCTCGCCGCCGGTGCCGGCACGCGATTCGGCGGTCCGAAGGGCCTGGCGCGCGACGTCGCGGGAACCCCGTGGATCGTGCGGGCGGTGGAGGCCCTGAGCCGAGGGGGATGCGACCGCGTGCTGGTCGCGGTCGGCGCGCGAGGCGACGAGGTCGCCGGCCTCGTTCCGGCGGGGGCCGAGGTCGTGCACGTCGCCGACTGGGCGGCCGGCCTGTCGGCGACGTTGCGCGCGGGCCTTTTTGCAGCGGGCGGCGCGGCGGCGGGCGGGGTGGCGGCCGTCGGAATGACGGCGAACGGCGCGCCGGCGGACGGGGTGTCGGCCGTCGTGGTGCTGCCGGTCGACGTGCCCGACGCGCCAGCAGCCGCGGTGCGTCGGGTGATCGAGGCCGCGGGAACCGACGTCGCCGGCGCCCTGGTGCAGGCGTCCTACGCCGGAGCCCCGGGGCATCCGGTGCTTCTCGGCGGCCGCCACCTGGATGAGATCGTCCAGCAGGTCGCGGGCGATGACGGCGCCCGCGCCTACCTGCGAGCCCACGCTGTCACGCGCGTCGACTGCGGCGACCTCTGGTCGGGCGCCGACATCGACATCGCCTGACCCGGCTCCGACACGTCCCGCGCGGCGCTACGTCCCGCGCCACGCCGCATCCCCTATCGCGCCGCGCCGCCGTGAACAACGCAGGAGATTCGTCGGCCAAACCGCCGGAAGGGCCCGGGTGGTGGCCTTCGCGGCGCGGATCTCCGGTGTTGTTCACCGCGCGACGGCGTGCCGTCCGACGGAGCCGGCGCGACTAGCCTGGGAGGGTGGAGATCCTCGCTGCCGCCGTGCTGTTCGTGAACGCCCTCTTCAACGTCGTCGTGTGGCCGCGGTTCTATCCGCGCATCGCGAACGACGCACGGGCGACCGACGCGAACGGGAAGCGCACGACGTTCTATCGCGTGCACGTCGTGCTCATCACGATCGCGCTGATCCTCGCGGCGCTGTCACTCGTCGCCGGCGTGCTCGTTCTGCTCTAGAGCCGCCCTCGGAACACACCCGAGACCCGGCACATTGTCCGACACCCGGCCGCACGCACCCCGGTCTCGGACAGACACCCCGGTCTCGGGTGTCGCGAATCAGCCGCCGAACACGACGTTCAGCGGCGCCTGGCCTGCGGCGAGCCGTTCGACCTGCGTGCGCACGAGGGCCGCGATGCGCGGCGTCATGGCGGTCGTCGCGCCGCCGACGTGCGGCACGATCAAGACGCCCGGCAGCGTCCACAGCGGGTGGTCCGCCGGCAGCGGCTCGGGATCGGTCACGTCGAGCGCGGCACGGATGCGCCCACGCGTCACGTGGTCGACGAGCGCGTCGGTGTCGATCAGGGGTCCGCGTCCGACGTTGACCACGAGGGCGTCGTCGGGAAGCGCCGACAGGAAACCGTCGTCGATGATGTGGCGTGTGCTGTCGCCCCCGGGCAGCGAGGTGATGACGATGTCGGTGTGCGGCAGCAGCTCGCGCAACTCGTCGACGCCGTGCACGCGCACCCCGTCCTCGACGCGGGCGCGCGAGGCGACGGGCACGATCTCGACCTCGAAGCCCGACAGGCGGCGGGCGATGGCCTTTCCGACGCCGCCGTAGCCGAGCACCATGACGCGCCGGTCGGCGAGGCTGGGGGCGACGAACGGCTCCCACTGACCGTGCGCCTGCGTACGCGCGAACCGGTCGATTCCGCGCTGTGACGCGATGGCGAGTCCGACGGCCAGCTCCGCCGTCGACGTCTCGTGCACGCTCGAGGCGTTGGCGAAGCGCATGCCGTCGGGGATGAGGTCCTCGACGCCCTCGTAGCCGATCGACTGCGACTGCACGAGCGCCACGTCCAGTCCGCTCAGATGCTCCAGCACCGACTTCATCGACATGTACGGCGGCACGACCATGTCGAATCGCTGCTGCGGGGCGGGGCCGTCCATCGGCCAGACGACGACCTCGACACCGTCGGGCAGGGGCTGGATGTCGTGCGCGAGGCGCTCGGTGGGGACGCTGACGACGAGGGATGCGCTGCCGGAAGTCACCTCGCCACGCT
>NZ_DEPK01000096.1:0-3525 GCF_002358725.1 Microbacterium sp. UBA3394 | reverse complement strand
GGGGGCGCAAGTGATCGAAGAAGGCAGGGCGCTGTTCCTGCAGATCGCGGAGAGCGTCGAAGACTCCATCGTCGACGGCAGCCTTCCCGAAGAGGGGCGGGCGCCGTCGACGAACGAGCTCGCCGCCTTCTACCGCATCAATCCGGCCACCGCCGCGAAAGGAGTGAACATGCTCGTCGACAAAGGGGTGCTCCACAAGCGCCGCGGCATCGGCATGTTCGTCGCACCCGGAGCCCGTGAGCGGCTCCTCGACGAGCGCCGCACCGCCTTCGCGGACCGATACGTCGAACCGCTCCTCGTCGAGGCCCGCAAGCTCGGCCTCGGGCCCGACGACCTCGGCCGGCTCGTGCGCGAGCGAGCCGCCGCATCCGACCAGACCATCGCGACCGACCGAACCGAAACAGGGGGAACCACACCATGACCGCCGTGATCGAGGTCAACGGCCTCACGAAGCGCTATCGCGACACCGTCGCGGTCGACGACGTGAGCTTCACCATCGAGAAGGACACCATCTACGGACTCCTGGGCCGCAACGGCGCGGGAAAGACGACCGTGATGTCGATCCTCACCGCGCAGAACTTCGCCACGTCGGGTGACGTGACCGTGTTCGGCCAGCAGCCCTACGAGAATGCGCACGTGCTTCAGCGCATGTGCTTCGTGCGTGAAAGCCAGAAGTATCCCGACGACGCCACGCCGCTGCACGCGTTCCGCGCCGCGAAGCTGTTCTTCCCGAACTGGAGCCAGGATCTCGCCGACGAACTCGTCGCCGCCTTCCGCCTGCCCCTCAAGCGACGCATCAAGAAGCTCTCCCGCGGCCAGCTGTCGGCGGTGGGGGTCATCATCGGTCTTGCCTCGCGCGCCGAGATCACGTTCTTCGACGAGCCCTACCTGGGGCTGGATGCGGTGGCGCGGCAGATCTTCTACGACCGGCTCGTCGCGGACTACAGCGATCATCCGCGCACCGTCGTGCTCTCCAGCCACCTCATCGACGAGGTCTCCCATCTCATCGAGCGCGTGCTGGTCATCGACGAGGGCCGGATCCTCATGGACGAGAGCACCGACGAGGTGCGGGATCGTGCCGCCAACATCGTCGGCGATGCTGCGGCCGTCGACGCCTTCGTGGCCGGCCGTGAGGTGATCCACCGGGAGAGCCTCGGCCGGGTCGCGAGCGTGACCGTGCTCGGCGCCCTCACGGACGACGACCGTCAGCGTCTCGCCGAGGCCGACCTGGAGGTCGCCTCGGTCTCGCTCCAGCAGCTGATCGTGCGTCTGACGCAGCACGCGTCGAGCACCGCATCCCCGGAGGTGTCGCGATGAACCGCACCCTGAACGTCATCCGTCTGCAGCTGGTGAACCGCCAGACCTACGTATGGGTGCCCCTCATCGTGCTGACCGGCGCCTTCGTCGTGACCCTCGCGATCTATGCGCTGCTCAGCAGCTCGGGCCTTCCGGGACCCTTCTACGGCGGCGGCGCGCAGGCGCCGCTGTGGTACTTCCTGTTCGTCGGCATCCAGGCGCTGACGATGACCTTCCCGTTCTCCCAGGCCCTCAGCATCACACGACGCGAGTTCTATCTCGGCACCCTCGCCACCGCGACGATCACCGCGATCCTGCTCGCGACGGTGTTCGTGATCGGCGGCTTCCTCGAAGACGCCACCGGCGGCTGGGGCATGAACGGATACTTCTTCCAGCTGACCTGGATCTGGGAAGCGGGATGGTGGGCCGCCTGGCTGTTCTACTTCGCCTTCACCGTGCTGGTGTTCACGATCGGCTTCGCCTCGGCAACGCTCTACAAGCGCTTCGGGCCCCTGTGGGTGGCACTCGTCTACACGGCGCTGGCGCTGCTGCTCGTCGGCGTGATGTGGGTCATCGGGCGCCTCGACGCCTGGGGACGGGTGTTCACCTGGTTCGTCGAGCAGGGGGCGGTCGGACTCACCCTGTGGGGACTGCTGCTGACCGTGGTGCTCGCAGCGGGATCGTTCCTGACCCTTCGTCGCGCGACGCCCTGAGGCCGTTCGCCACGATCCGTCCCTCCGCGCCGGCTCCGGTCAGCGCAGGGGGACGGCGACGTCGGAGCCGCCTTCCTCGGTCAGGCGCGCGCCCATCTGCACCAGCACGGGCGAATCGACGAACCCGCCCGCGAACAGGGCCTGCCCCTGCGCGAACGCCGACGAGCGCTCCAGCATCGACGCCGGCGCGTAGCCGAAGACGTCGGCGAGCTCGGCGAGGTCCTTCGGCGAACTCATCCGCATGAGGGCGAGGTTGTCGCACTGCGACAGGGCGTTGATGTGCACCTTCGACGGGCGCTGCGTCGACAGCAGCAGCCACAGCCCGTACTTGCGGCCCTCGGCGGCGATCTGCACGATCCGTTCGGTGAGCAGCCGCTCGACGGGGGTCGACGGGTCGGGGCGGCAGAGGTTGTGCGCCTCGTCGATCACGATGAGCCGTCCGACGCGCTCCTCGCGGTGCTCCCACAGGTGGTCGAGCACGGCGAGCGCCGCAGCCCGCGACTCCGCCGGTGTCGGAAACCCGCCGAGGTCCAGGACGGTCGCATCCGCCCGCTCGTCGAGGTGGTCGCCGACGTTGCGTCCGCCCCACGCCCACAGATCCCACTCGCTGATCCCCAGGTTCTCGAGGCGATTGGCGAGCTTGTCATGCACCGGCGAGCCCTTGGCCCGGAGGTGGGCGACGAGGTCGCGGTCGTCGATCGCGTGCACCTCGTCTTCGAGGCGCAGCAGGTGGTTGTACTCGTCGGCGTCGAGGATCGGATCGATCTGGGCGACCGCGGCCTTGGACTTCAGCGGCAGGTTCGTGAACTGCACCCGCAGGTCGTGGTCGCCGTTCTTACCGAGCACGCGCACGTCGCGCGAGCGCAGTTCGTCGGCGGATGCACGATCCGCGCCCGCCCGCATCTCCCCGAGACGCACGAAGTCCGAATTCGGGTCGAGGATGACCAGGGGCAGCTCGGTCTCGAGCATCACCTGCTCGAGCAGCACGCCGAGCGCGTAGGTCTTGCCCGACCCGCTCTGGCCGCACCAGAACGTATGGCGGTTGAGCTTGCGGGCGAGCACGTGCGCGCGGGCGCCGTCGCTCGACTCGAGCAGGGTCCCGATGGGGAGTTCGGCGGCCATCGCGGTCAGCGGGCGTCGGCGGCGGCCGTGTGGTGGCGGATGACCTCGGCGACGACGAAGTTGAACCACTTCTCGGCGAAGGCCGGGTCGAGGTCGGCCTCCTCGGCGAGGCGTCGGAGGCGCGCGACCTGCTGCTCCTCGCGCGAGGGGTCGGATGCGGGCATCCCGTGATCGGCCTTCAGCTCACCCACCTGCTTGGTCGCACGGAAGCGCTCGGCGAGCACGAAGATGAGCGCCGCATCGATGTTGTCGATCGTGGCGCGCAGCCGCAGCAGGGTCTGCTCGGGCGTCTCGGTCATGTCGTCCTCCTCGGCGCGGCGGGGCTCAGCAATAGAGTGTGAGCATGACCGAGGTTACCGACTCGCCCGACGACGCCGCGACGCCACCCGCGGCG
>NZ_DEPK01000125.1:0-4469 GCF_002358725.1 Microbacterium sp. UBA3394 | reverse complement strand
CAACTCGTTGATGACGACGTTGAGATTGACCACGGAGTTGCCGTCGAAGATGCTCACCACCTTCGCGTCGCGCGCCACCTTCTCCCACGCCGCGCTCGGTCCGTCCTCCAGCAGCGCGGAAACACCGAGAGCGGGCGAACCGTCGCGAATGACGCCGTCGACGAGGTCGGGAACGAGCACCTTCACGAACGCGCTCGTCAGCGCCATCTCGCCCGGCGCGACGTGGAACAGGCGTGCACCGGCGAAGGCCACCGCCTCCGCGAGCAGCAGATCGGCGGCACCGCGAGCGATGACCGCTGCGTCGACACCGGCGGCCGCGAGGTACGCAAGAGCCTGATCGCCCGCACCGAGCGACAGCGCCGCGCAGAGAGTGCGCGTGACCTGCAGGCTCTTCAGCACGATCTCGATGCCCTGACCGGGCGCACCGACCCGCCTATCCGCGGAGACGATGGTGCCGGCGAAGTCGATGCCGCTGATGTCGGCCCCGCGGATGCCGTGCAGCGGCCGCCGGGCACGGTACGCCAGCGTCGCCGGATCGACTTCGGTCTTGTCGACGAGCACGAGCGACAGCGCACGCGGGCCGGGTTTGTCCTCGGTGCGGGCGAGCACGGTGATCGCGCGGCCCCGCGTGGCGTTCCCGATCGGCCACTTGTGGCCGTCGAGGCGAATTCCTCCGCCTGTCGCGACGGCGCCCGTCTGCGACGCGGCGAGGTCGCTCCCCCGGTCCTTCTCGGTGAGCCCCCAGGACACAGCCTCACCCGCGCCGACGATCCGCGCCATGTGCGCCGCGCTGTCGTCGGCGGCCGCCCAGGCGCTGATCGCCCCGAGCACGGTCTTGCCGTGTCCGACGGCGACCGTCAGGTCGCGCGCGGCAACGGTGCGCATGAGAAGCAGGAGCTCGAAGACGTCGCGCAGCCCGCCGCCGAAGGCCTCGGGCACGTAGTGCCGCGGCAGCCCCCACGCGTCGAGCGCAGCGACGGCCTCGGCAGGGAACACCCGGTCGTGGTCACGCTCGAGCGTCAGCACGAGCGGCATCCGTCCCGCAGGGTCCGCGGGAGCTCCGAGATATGCATCCAGATCCGCCGCGCGACCGTAGGCTCCGGCAGCCGCCGTCGTCACCATCCCGACGGTCGTGCTCATGTCACCGGCACATCGAGCGCTCGTTCTCCGTCGACCGTGATCCCGTCCACAGCGGCGAGCGTCAGGTCACCGGCGAGCAGCTCCGCGCGTGCGCGACGCCGCTGGATCTTGCCGCTCGTCGTGCGCGGCAACGTGCCCTTGCGCAGCAGGGCGATGCCGACGCTCGGCAGTCCGAACTCGCTCATGACCGCCCGACGCACGTCGCGCACGAGGGCGTCGGCGTCTCCGGTCGCGAGCGTGCGCGGATCGACCTCCACCGCGACGCCGACCTCGGTCGGCTGGTGCTCGTCGAGCGCGAACGCGGCGCTCAGGCACGACGGGTCGGTGCCGACCACACCGGATGCGGTGGCTTCGACATCCTGCGGGAACACGTTCCGCCCGTGCGAGATGATGAGGTCTTTCAGCCGACCCGCGACGACGACCTCCCCCTCGATCATCGCGCCGAGATCGCCGGTGCGCAGGAACGGATCGTCGGTACCCGGCACGTGGAAGCCGTATACCTCGGCGGTCGCATCGGGGCGCCCCCAATAGCCCTGGGTCACGCTTGGTCCGCTGACCCAGATCTCCCCGATGCGACCGTCGGGAACCGGTGTGCAGGTGGCGGGGTCGACGATCGCGACGGTCGACCCGGGCACGGGCGGCCCGCACAGCACGAGGTCGACCGATCGGTCATCGACCGCCGGCAGCAGGTCACCGCGCTCGATGCCGCCGAGATCGGCCGACAGCGAGCGCACCTCCCGCCCGGAGGCGGCCGAGATGATGAGTGTCGTCTCGGCCATGCCGTAGGCGGGGATCATGGCCGCCGGGTCCAATCCTGCAGCGGCGAACCGGCTCGTGAACGCCTCGACCGTGGAGGTCTTGATGGGTTCGGCTCCGGTGACGATGTGCGTGAGAGACGACAGATCGAGTTCGGCGAGCTGCTCGTCGGTGACCACCTGCGCACACAGGCGGTAGGCGAAGTCGGGGGCGACGGTGAAGGTGCCGCGGTGCTTCGCGATGAGGCGCAGCCACATCAGCGGCCGACGCAGAAAGCGCGAGGGAGAGGTGAGGATGGAGTCGACCCCGGCGTAGATAGGCCGCAGCAGCAGGCCGATGAGCCCCATGTCGTGATAGTGCGGCAGCCACCCCACCCAGACCGCGTCGGGGCCGTCGTGCACGGTCGCCCCGATCGCCTCCTCGTTGGCGACGAGGTTGCCGTGCGTCACGACGACGCCCTTGGGCACACCGGTGGATCCGGATGTGTACTGCAGCAGAGCGATGCTGTCCGCGGTGATCTCCGGTGCCGTCCAGGCGTCGGCCAGCGAGAGGTCGGGCTCGCCGAGCTCCCGCACGAGCGCAGGCCCGAGGTCGGCCTCGTCGAACAGGGGCCGGGCGGCGGCGTCGGTCAGCACGAGGCGTGCCCCGGAGTCGGCGGTGATCGTCTCGATGCGTTCGATCACGCTCCGCGGGTTGCGCCCGACCGTGACGGGAACGGGCGCGATGGTCATGCCGGCGTACAGCGCGGCGTACACCGACTCCGCGAACCCGAGTCCGGGTTCGAAGCCGAGCACGGCGACGTCTCCGACACCGAACCCCAGACGCCTCAGCTCGACCGCCCGGGCACGCGCCCGCTCGTCGAGTTCGGCATAGCCCCGTCGCACCGAGGTTTTCTCATCGGTGTAGAAGCGGATGCCGCGGTCATCACCGGCACGCGCCGCGGTGGCCTGCATGGCCTCGAGATATGTTGCCGGAACGATCATTGCGACCCCCAGATTCGCGTGACTCGTCATTCAGCTGGGCGTCGTCGACCAATGACGGGATGCTAAGTGCCCGCCGTCACGCCCGGGAAGGGGTGTGCGCAGGTGTTCACACGATCGCAACAACCTGCTGTCACAGTGTGCGCATCCGCGGAGGGGGAACGCACATGCCACGACGACTCGCACGACGCCCGCACGCCGAGTTCATGCAGGTGTGGGAGGAGGGCTACGTCGGCACGACCGAGACCTTCGTCGCGATGCACATGCAGGGGGTTGCGGTGCTCGACGGCGGCACGCTGCGCCGCGAAGACGGGAGCCTCGACGAACGGGCGATCACCGCGTGGGTGGAGTCGGCGACGCGCGGGGTGCCGTATGCCCACCTGCGGCTGCAGCGCTCGTTCCTCGGCCTCACCCCGCCGGCGTGGGTGCCGGCCGACCTCCGCATCGACGATCACGTGCGCTTCGGCACCGAGACCGCGCTGACCGACGACAACCTCCGCACCCTCATCGGGTGGGAGGAGGGCCCGCTCGAGAGCGGCAAGCCGCTGTGGCGCCTGCAGATCACCCCGCTCACCGACGGACGGGTCGCGCTCGGCATCCTCATGCACCACGCCGGCGGCGACGCCCTGCGAACGCTGACGTTCCTGCGGGCGCTGACGACGTCGAAGGCGGATGCCGCCCCCGACCTCGGCGAGCCCCTCTTTCCCGATGAGCGCGCGGCTGGGGCGATCGAGCTGCCGCTCCTCGCCTGGGCGACCTGGTGGCGCGCCTCTGCCGACATGCGCGGTCGCGGGCGGGCGTATCTGCGCAAGCCGGTGGTGCGGCGCGCGCGGCGCGTGGCCGCACGCATCACCCGGCGCCTCAGGGATCGCCCGGCACGAGCGGTGACCACGCACTCGGGGCACCGCACGCTCGACGCGAGCAACGTGCAGGAGATGGCCACCCAGCTCGACGGAACGATGAACGACCTCGTCGTGGCCGCAGCGATCCACGCCGGCGCCGTGGAGGGTGGGCCGGTGCGAGTGCGCGTTCCGGTGCTGCGCAAGCCGACCGAGGGCAGCCGCAACCGTGTCGCCGATGCGGCGATCCACGGCGATCGCGCGGGCTCATCGGCTGATCTCGTCACCACGGTGAAGCGGCAGCTGGCCGATGCCCGCGCCGGCACGCCGAGACGGCCCGAGACGGCACGAGAGATCGGCTACGCCACGCTCGTGCCGTGGATTTCGCGCACCCGGTTCGTGCTGGGCGCGGCGGTCGATGAGGTGATCGTGCTCCCCGCGTCGCTGCCGCACGACGAGCTGTCGATGTTCGCGATCTTCTACGACGGTCGCCTCACCGTGACGGCGACGACCCAGCAGTCGACCCCGCTCCCTCCCCTCCTCGACACCCTCGCCACCTTCCTCACCACCCCACCCGCCTCCTCCGGTCGTTGAGCGAGCCGCAGGCGAGACGAAACGCACCCCACCCACGCCTCCCCCGGTCGTTGAGCGAGCCGCAGGCGAGACGAAACGCGCCGTCACCGGTTACCACCAGGTAAACAAATCCTGAACCGCTGGTGAACGGCTCTAGACTCCCCGGCAAACGATGATCGTT
>NZ_DEPK01000104.1:0-3226 GCF_002358725.1 Microbacterium sp. UBA3394 | reverse complement strand
CCGCGTCGGCGGCGCGCTGTTCCTACCGTCGAGCGTCACCGTCGTCACTCCGCCGTGGAACTTCCCGATCGCGATCCCCGCGGGCGGCGTGCTGGCCTCGCTCGCCGCCGGGTCCGGCGTCGTCTTCAAGCCCGCGCCGCCGTCGCGGCGCTGCGCGGCGGTCGTCGCCGAAGCGCTGTGGTCTGCCGGGGTGCCCCGTGACGTGCTCGCGTTCGTCGACATCGACGAGGCCGACCTCGGCCGACGGCTCATCGCCCATCCCGACGTCGACCGCGTCATCCTCACCGGCTCGTGGGACACCGCCGCGCTGTTCCGCTCGTGGCGACCCGATCTGCCGCTGCTGGCCGAGACGAGCGGCAAGAACGCTCTGATCGTCACGCCCTCCGCCGACCTCGACCTCGCCGCATCCGACCTCGTCAAGAGCGCTTTCGGCCATGCCGGTCAGAAGTGCTCGGCGGCGTCGCTGGCCATCCTCGTCGGCCCGGTCGGGCGGTCGAGGCGGTTCTCCCGGCAGCTCGTCGACGCGGTGCGATCGCTGCGCGTCGCGCCGCCGACGGATCCGCTCGCCGAGGTGGGCCCGGTCATCGAGAAGCCGCAAGGCAAGCTGGAGTGGGCGCTGACGACCCTCGACGACGGCGAGCAGTGGCTGGTGGAGCCGACCCTGCTCGACGCCGGGCCCGCATACGACGGTCGTCTGTGGACGCCGGGAGTGCGCGTCGGGGTGCAGCCGGGATCGCGCATGCATCTCGAGGAGTTCTTCGGGCCCGTGCTCGGCATCATGCACGCCGCGTCGCTCGAGGAGGCCATCGACCTGCAGAACGCCGTCGCGTACGGCCTGACAGCGGGCCTGCACACGCAGAGCCCCGACGACCTCGCCCGGTGGCTCGACGGCGTGCAGGCCGGCAATCTCTACGTCAACCGCGGCATCACGGGTGCGATCGTGCAGCGTCAGCCCTTCGGCGGGTGGAAGCGCTCGTCGGTCGGGCCGGGAGCGAAGGCGGGCGGACCCAACTACCTCATCGGGCTCGGCTCGTGGCGGCCGACCCCCGGTGGGGCCGGCTCGCAGACGCTTCACCTGAAGGGGCTCGACTCCCGCATCACCGCCGTCATCGAATCCGCTCAGCCGTCGCTGTCGTATGACGCCTTCGACTGGCTGCGTCGGGGTGCGCTGTCGGATGCGGTGGTGTGGAGTCGGGAGTTCGGCCAGGTGCGCGACGTGTCGGGGCTCGGCATCGAGCGGAACCTGTTCCGCTACCGCCCGGTCGACGTCGCGGTGCGGGCGGCGGGCGACGCGACCTGGCAGGCGCTGCTGCGCGTGATCGTCGCCGGCATCCGCTCCGGTTCGTCGATCACCGTCAGTGCGCCGGTGGGGCTGCCGGCCGAAGTGCGGCGCACGCTCGACGACCACGGCGTGACCGTCTACGTCGAGAGCGATGCGGAGTGGATCGGGCGGATGACCCTGCCGAACCGACCCCCTCGGGCGCGGCTGGTCGGAACCCGCGACTCCCTGCCGCCGCTGCACCGCGCGCTCGCCGAGGGGACGGGCGGCGATCCCGATCTCGCCGTGTACGACTCGGAGGTCACCACGGCCGGTCGCATCGAGCTGCTGCCCTTCCTGCACGAGCAGGCCGTCTCGATCACCGCCCACCGGTTCGGCAACCCCGACCCGTGGTCCGACGCGGTGATCTGACCCGCGGGGTGAAGGATCTCGGTCTGAGGCGGCCTCGCGGACCCCGTGCCGGCCGCCCGGATGTCGGAGAATCGGCCCGATGTCGGAGGATTCGGCGCAGATTCTCCGACATCGGCGCGGATCTCCGACGGGGCGGTTTCGAAACGGCGGCGCCGCGGCTGGGCGGCATGCTGGAATGAGGGGATGAGCGAGCGCAACTGGGCCGGCAACGTCACCTACCGGGCGCGGCGCATCGCTGAACCCCGAAGCCTCGACGAGCTCGCTGCCATCGTCGTGGAGGAGCCCCGCGTGCGGGCCCTCGGCAGCCGCCACTCCTTCACCGACATCGCCGACACCGAGGGCGTGCTCGTCTCGCTCGCGCACCTGCCGGGCGAGGTCGAGGTGGATGCGGCCGCCGGCCTCGCGCGCGTGCCGGCCGGTCTCCGCCACGGCGACCTCGTGCCGGCCCTCGACGCCGCCGGTGTGGCACTCGCCAACCTCGCCTCGCTGCCGCACATCTCCGTCGCCGGTGCGGTGCAGACCGGGACGCACGGGTCCGGCGACCGGATCGGCACTCTGGGCACCCAGGTGACGGCGGTGGAACTCGTGACCGCCGAGGGGGAGACCCTCGCGCTGCGCCGCGGCGACGCCGACTTCGCCGGTGCCGTCGTGGGGCTCGGGGCACTCGGCGTGGTCACCCACCTGACCCTCGAGGTCGAGCCGGCGTACGAGATCGCGCAGACGGTGTTCGAAGGCGTCCGGTGGGACGACGTGCTGCCGGAGATCTCCGCCGTGACCGGCGCCGGCGACAGTGTGAGCATGTTCACGACGTGGCAGGACGCCGACGCGATCGACCAGGTGTGGGTGAAGGCCCGCCCGGGGCGCGCTGATCACGACGCGCTGCGCGCGCTCGGCGGGCGCGAGGCCGACGGGCCGCGGCATCCGCTGCCGGGCATCGACCCCGCCCCGTGCACCGTGCAGGGCGGCGAACCCGGTCCGTGGTTCGCGCGGTTGCCGCACTTCCGCCTCGAGTTCACTCCGTCGGCGGGCGACGAGCTGCAGAGCGAGTACCTCGTCGATCGCGCCGACGCCCCTGCGGCGATCGATGCGCTTCGCCGCCTCGCGCCGCGGATCGCCCCGGCGCTGCAGGTGTGCGAGGTGCGCACGATGGCGGCCGACGACCTGTGGCTGAGTCCCGCGTACGCCCGCGACACCGTCGGTCTGCACTTCACGTGGCGCCTCGACCCGGATGCCGTCGGTGCGGTGCTGCCGCTCATCGAGGAGGCGCTGCCGGACTCGGCGCGCCCGCACTGGGGCAAGGTCTTCGCGATGGATGCCGCGACCCTCGCCACCCGCTACCCCCGCTGGCGGGACTTCACCGCGCTGCGGGACCGCCTCGACCCCGGCCGCCGCTTCGGCAACGCCTACCTCGCCGCCCTCGGCCTCTGACCGCATCCTCACCCGCCCCGGCCCACCCGGCCCCCGCCCCCCGGCCCCCGCCCCGCCGATGTCGGAGAATCGGCCGGATGTCGGAGGATTCGGCGCAGATCCTCCGAC
>NZ_DEPK01000107.1:0-2576 GCF_002358725.1 Microbacterium sp. UBA3394 | reverse complement strand
CAGCCCGACTACGCCGACAACGTGTGGCCGGATGTGCCGGACTTCGAGCAGAAGGTGCAGACGTACTTCGGGGAGGCCGCTCGCGTGGCCCGCACGATGACGAGCATCTTCGCCGACGCGCTGGGACTCGAGCCGGACTTCTTCGCGGACCGCACCGGTCACTCGCTCGACGTCTTCCGCATGAACAACTACGCGCTGCCGCCCGGCACCGACGTGACCCTCGACGGCGACCTCACCGGCATGGGCGAGCACACCGACTACGGCATCGTCACGATCCTGTGGGCCGACCAGGTGCGCGGACTGCAGGTGCTCGGCGCCGACGGCTCGTGGAACGACGTGCAGCCCGAAGCCGGCGCGCTGCTGATCAACCTCGGCGACGTGACCGCGCGCCTGACCAACGAACGGTGGATGTCGACGCTGCACCGCGTGAAGCCGCCGGTGATCGACGGCACCATCGAGCGCCGCCGCAGCGCGGCGTTCTTCCACGACGGCGACGTCGACGCCGTCATCCGCACCCTTCCCTCGTGCATCGACGACGAGCATCCCGACCTGTACGAGCCGGTGACCGTCGGCGAGCACATCGCCGCCAAGCTCGCCGGCTCGCGAGCCGGTGTGCGCAACGTGACAGCCGAACGCGAATCGGCGCGGGTGCTGGCCAGCAAGCGCTGACCTCACCGGCCGCCGTCGGCGTATGCCGGCGGCGGCATCCGTTCAGATCGTCGCGGACTCGAGGAACAGCAGCGACATCGGAGCGACCATCAGCAGCCCGAGCACGGCGGCCACGATCGACCAGACGAACCTCGAGTGCCGGCGTGCGCCGACGACGATGCCGATGATCGCGAGCACGAGGACGACGACGCCCAGCATCGCCAGCAGCGGGATGATGATGATCCCGAGCCACCAGATCGCGTTCATCTCCGGCACGAGCCCGATGAGGAAGACCGCGAGGGTCGGCAGCAGTCCGATTGCGGCGACGATCACCGCGACGATGCCGAGCACGTCGCGCTTCCGCGCTGGCGGAGCGTCGACCGGCGTGGTCGGCTCGGTCGTCATGGGCCGCTCGGCGTCCGGGTCGGGTGCTGCGGGAGTGGTCATCGGGTTCCCCTCTGGTCGGATGAGATCCTAGGGCCCCGGTGACCCGCGCCGCGCGTGTTCGCCCACGCGTGTCAGTGGAAGAGTCGGCGCCACACGTTCGTGTCGGCGAGGTCGAGCAGCTCATCCCCCCGCCCGGACATCACGGTGCGAAGCGCATACAGCGCGAAGCCCTTGGCCTGAGCGGCGCTGATCGACGGCGGGATCGACAGCTCCTGACGCGCGACCGCTACATCGATGAGGGCCGGACCCGGTTCGGACAGGGCTCGCTCGAGGGCGCCGCGCAGCTGACCCGGCTCGTCGACGCGGATGCCGGTGATGCCGACCGACTCGGCGACGGCGGCGAAGTCGGGGTTGTCCAGCCCGGTGCCGAAGTTGACGATGCCGGCCGCCTTCATCTCGACCTCGACGAAGTTCAGCGAGGAGTTGTTGTAGACGACGATCTTCACCGGCAGATCGTTCTGGCGAAGCGACAGCAGATCGCCCATGAGCATCGCGAGACCCCCGTCGCCGGCGAGGGCGATCACCTGCCGGTCTCGGTCGACTGCCTGCGCACCGAGCGCGTGCGGGAGGGCGTTGGCCATCGACCCGTGGGAGAAGGACCCGACGAGGCGGCGACCGGAATGGATGTGCAGATAGCGCGCCGCCCACGTCACCGGCGACCCGACGTCGGGCACGAACACCGCGTCGTCTGCGGCCGTCTCGTCGACGACGCGCGTGAGGAACTCCGGGTAGATCGGCGTGTGTCCGTCGTCCGTGGCCAGCTCGTCGAGCTGCGCGCGCGTCTTGCCGTAGTGCTCGACCGCCGAGCGGAGGTGATCGCTGTCGCGGCCGACGCGCAGCATCGGCAGCAGGGCGCGCGCGGTCTCGCCGACATCGCCGACGAGGCCGAGGTCGATCGGGGCGCGCCTGCCCAGCTGCTCACCGCGCACATCCACCTGGATGATCGTGGCGTCCTGCGGGTAGAACTGCCGATACGGCAGGTCGCTGCCGAGGATGAGCAGCGTGTCGCACTTCTCCATCGCCCGGTACCCCGACGCGAAGCCGAGAAGACCGGTCATCCCGACGTCGAAGGGGTTGTCGTGTTCGATGTGCTGCTTGCCGCGCAGGGCGTGCACGATCGGTGCCTGGAGCCGGTCCGCGAGCGCGACGACCTCGTCATGGGCACCCGCGACCCCGGCGCCGGCGAGGATCGTCACGGCGTCGCCGGCATCCAGGAGCCTCGCAGCGGCCTCGAGCTCGCTCTCGGCGGGAACGATGCGCGGCCGGGTGGCGTGGATGGCGGCCGCGGGGCGTCGCTCGGGCGCCTTCTCGAAGAAGATGTCGCCGGGCACGACGACCACGGCGACGCCGCGCTTCTCCACGGCCGTGCGCATCGCCGTCTCCAGCACCCACGGGAACTGAGCCGGGTCGGAGATGAGTTCGCAGTAGTCGCTGCACTCGCGGAACAGCTCCTGCGGGTGGGTCTCCTGGAAGTAGGTGGA
>NZ_DEPK01000147.1:5357-10849 GCF_002358725.1 Microbacterium sp. UBA3394 | reverse complement strand
TCACCCGTGGGCGCGGCGTGCCCCTGCGTGTAGATCACGTAGACGACCTTCAGCACGTCGTCCAGGGAGTCTGCGAGCAGGTCGCGATCGGGGACCTCGAAGGGCACGCGACTGGCCGCGATCTTCTTCTTCGCCCGCACCAGGCGCTTCGCCATGGTCGCTTCGGTGACGAGGAACGAACGCGCGAGCGAGGCCGTCGGCAGGCCCACGACGTAGCGCAGCGTCAGCGCAACGCGTGCCGGCTCATCGAGCGCGCGGTGGCAGCATCCGAAGATCATCGCCAGCAGGTCGTCGGAGATCGGCCCGCGGTCGCGTTGCGGCAGCTCGAGCGCGGCACGCACATCGTCTTCTCGCCGCGCCCACCGCACATCGCGTCGGGCCTGATCGATCGCCCAGCGGCGCGCGACGGTGAGCAGCCACGCGCCCGGCGCGTCGGGCATCCCGTCGGCGTGCCAGCGTTCGGAAGCCACCGCGAACGCGTGCTGCGCGGCATCCTCCGCGAGATCGAGGTCGCCGAGGTCGGCGCGCAGGGTCGCGACCAGCCGCGGCCACTGCGCACCGAAGACCTCGGCGACCTCGGGATGCGGCACGCTACTGCTGCATCTGCGACACGTCGAAGATCGGCCGGATCTCGACCGAGCCGTAGTCGACGTTGGGGATCTTCTCTGCCCACGAGATCGCCTCATCGAGGTTCGCGACGTCGAGCACGTAGAAGCCGCCGAGGTGTTCCTTGGTCTCGGCGTAGGGCCCGTCGGTGACGACGGTCTTGCCCTCGCGCACGCGCACCGACGTGGCGGTGTCCTGCGGGTGGAGCGCTTCGCCGGAGACGAAGACCCCGGCGTCCTTGACCATCTGGTCGAAGGCGAACCACTCACCCATCTCCGCGGCTTCTTCGGGGCTCCCCGGCTGCGGGCTGACATCGGGGGCGCTGGCGAGGAGGAGCATGTACTGCATGGCGTGTCCTTTCGGTCTGGGAGCCGCCCGTCGCAGCCCCTCACTGAAGCGACGAACACCAGTGCACCAGATGGACACCCCCGCCGCACGACTTTTTCGAATGCGGGAATCCGCCACCCGGACGGGATTCCCAGGCGCGCACGGTGGACTGGCAGAGTGAGCCTGAAACGACGCCGACGGCGACGGCGCCTGACCCGCCGCCGCGTGGTCGGCGTGCAGGTCGGCGCGACCGTGGCGCTGGCCGGCTTCGTCGGCGTGTGGGGGCTCGTCGTCGCCGCCGACGTGGCCGATCCTCCGACCGAGGTGTGCAGCGCGCCCGGCGTGGTCGGCGAGGCGAGCGTCGCCGGGTACTCGCGAGACCAGCTGGCCCATGCGCTGACCATCATGCAGGTCGGCGCCGACGCCGGATTCGATGAGGTCGGGCAGCGCCTCGGTGTGATGGCGGCGATGGGCGAATCGGGGCTCCGCAACCTCGACTACGGCGACTGGGAGACGTCGGGCATCCGCAACCCCGACGGGTCTCGCACGTCGTCGATCGGGCTGTTCCAGCAGCAGGACTGGTGGGGCACGGTCGAGGAGCGGATGGATCCCGCGCGCGCCGCATCCCTGTTCTTCTCGCGGCTCGCGACCGTCGAGGGCTGGGAGGGGATGCCGCCCTCACGCGCGATCCACACCGTGCAGGTCAACACCGATCCCGACCACTACGCGCGCTGGGCCGATGCGGCCACCGCCGTCACCGACGCCCTCGCGGCGGATTGCTTCGGCGAAACGGCGAGCGCCGGAAAGTAGGATTTATCCGCTCGCCCTCGCGAGCCCATCCCCACCGTCGACGGGTCGCACGTGACATCATCCTCTGCCCTGCACACGCCCGGCTGGCGTACGTGGACGGTCTGGATCGTCGGGGTCGCCGCGTACGTCGTCGCGATCACGAACCGCACGTCGCTGTCGTCCGTCGGCGTCGACGCGGCGATCCGGTTCGACGCCGACGCCTCGGCGCTGTCGATGTTCGCCGTCATCCAGCTCGCCGTCTACGGTTCCCTCCAGGTGCCGGTGGGGCTGATCCTCGACCGCCTCGGCGCGCGCCCGGTGATCGCGGCCGGCATGGTGCTCATGGCCGCCGGGCAGCTCGTCATGGCCTTCGCCGACGCCGTCGGGATCGGCATCCTCGCGCGCGTGCTCATCGGCGCCGGCGATGCCGCGGTCTTCCCGAGCGTGCTGCGCGTGATCGCCACGTGGTTCCCGGCGCAGCGCTCACCGCTCCTGGTGCAGCTCACCGGCATCATCGGCCAGCTCGGCCAGATCGTCGCCGTCGTGCCGCTGGCCGCCCTCCTGCACGCCACGTCGTGGAGTGTCGCGTTCGGCAGCCTCGCCGGTCTCACGGTGCTGTTCGCCGTACTCACCTTCGCGGTCATCCGCAATCGTCCACCCGAGCGTCGCGACGATCCGCTCGACACCGCGGTCGACACCGACACCGGTGCGGTGCGCATCGTGCGTTCGGCGGCCGATCTGCGAGAGGGCTTCCGTGAGTCGTGGTCGCACCCGGCGACCCGGCTTGGCTTCTGGTCGCACTTCACCACGCCGTTCGCGGGAACGGCGTTCGTGCTGCTGTGGGGCTATCCGTTCCTCACCACGGGCGAGGGTCTCAGCCCCGCAGCCGCGTCGGGACTCATGACCCTGCTCGTGCTCGCCGGCATCGTCTTCGGACCGATCCTCGGGGCGCTCTCCTCACGGCACCCGACGCGCCGGTCGCGCTGGCTCGTGCTGCCGACGGTGGTGTTCCAGGCCGTCGCGTGGCTCGCGGTGATCGTGTGGCCCGGCGCCGCGCCGGTCTGGCTGCTGGTGATCCTCGTCATCGCGCTCGCCTCGGGCGGACCCGCCTCGATGATCGCCTTCGACCATGCCCGCGCGTTCAATCCGACGCATCGCCTGAGCACGGCGACCGGCATCGTCAACGGCGGCGGCTTCCTCGCCGCGCTGATCGCGATCCTCATGATCGGCGTCTCGATGGACCTGCAGGGCGCCGGCACACCCGAGACCTACTCGCTGGACGCGTTCCGCATCGCCTTCCTCACCCAGGTGCCGCTGTGGATCATCGGTTCCTGGGGAATCATCCGCGAGCGCAGCCGCACGATCCGGCACGTCGGCGGACCGGGGAATCTCCCCTGGTGACGCATCCGGCCGGTGCGGGCGCTAAAGGCGCGGTTCGATGAAGCGAACCCAGTTCGCGCCGCCACCGGTCTCGGCGCGCTGGAGGAGTTCGAGGTGCTGCCCGTGGACGGCGTAGAGAGAGACCGTCGTGCTCTTCTCACCCGCCGCGACCAGGTATCGACCGTCGGCGCTCAGCGCGAATCCGCGCGGCTGCGGCTCGGTGGGCGTGAAGGTCTCCGCCGGGCGGAGAGAGCCGTCTGCGGCCACGGGCACCGCCGCGAGGCTGCTCGTCGAGCGCTCCGATGCCCACAGGTGCTTCTGTCCGGCACCCCAGTGCAGATCGGCTCCCCACAGCGCCGGGTTGACGGTGGGATTGCCCCCGAACACGCCGAGCGGCAGGCCGACGGCGACATCGTGCGCCGCGGTGGATCCGTCCAGAACGAGCGTCCCCGCCTGCCGGTCACGGTGCAGACGCACGATCTCGGCGCTGAACTCCGTCAGCACGTAGACGCTGTCCTCCGCGGCGTTCAGCGCCAGGTGGCGGGGGCCGATGCCGGGCGGGAAGGCGACGGTGGGCGGACTCAGCGGCTCCAGCGAAGGCTCATCGGTGATCGCGTACTGCGCGACGAGGTCGTCGCCAAGCGAGACGAAGTAGGCGAACCGACCGGATGCATCCGGCAGCACCGCGTGCAGGTTCGCATACGCGATCTCGGAGACCGGAGCGCTCACGACGCCGTCCGTCACGGTGCTGAGGATGCCGTACCCGCCGCCGTAGGAGGCGCCGAGCAGCACCCCGCCGTCGTGAGTGAGGGCCAGGTAGTTCATGCCGCCCCGCGGCAGATCGCGCCGCGAGACCTCCGTCAGCACTCCGGCTGCGCGGTCGAGCGAGAGCGTGACGATGCCCGCGGGGTCGCCCTTCACGGCGGCGTAGACGAGGTCGCGCGCCGAATCGACGGCGAACGTGGAGCATCCCGTCAGCCTCTCGGTAACCGACAGGCGCTCGAGCGCTGCCCCGTCGAAGCGGAACAGCGACAGGGATCCGTCGCCGGCGTTGGCGACGAGCACGAGGGAATGGGTCATGAGGGGTCCTGTTCGATCGGGAGAAGTCCGGCCGACCGGCGCGCCGTGGTGGCGACGGCGAGCACGGCCTGGCTGTGGTCGAGACGTCGGTCGCGCTCGGCCGTGTCGTGACGGGCGATCATGTCGACGAACGCGCGGAACTCCTCCACCATGCGATGCGGATGCACCGAGAGGTCGCGGGTCTGCACCTCTTCGCCGCGGCGCTGGGATCGCACGACCGGCATCGCATTAGGTGCTCCGTCGACGGCGATCCAGCCGTCGGTGCCCTGGATCTTCGAGCGGATCGGGCCGTCGGAGTCCTTCGCGCACACGCACACCGCGGTGCGGTCGCCGTACTCCAGCACGAGCACGCCGGAGGTGTCCACGCCCCGCTCGAGGTTGGCGGTGTAGCGCACGCTCTCGGGGCGCCCGAGAAGCCCCACGACGAAGTGGATCGTGTAGATGCCGATGTCGAGCAGCGCTCCGCCACCCTGCTCCGGGTCGAACGCCGGGAGCACCTCACCGGCCCGGAACCGGTCGAAGCGCGACGAGAACTGGGAGTAGTCGCACTGCACGACGCGGATCTCCCCGACGCTGTCGAGGTGCTCCTGGATCCAGCGGTAGTTCGAGAGGTACACCGTGCTGATCGCCTCGACGAGGATGAGATCGCGCTCCTCGGCGAGGTCGCGCAGCTCCTGCAGATCGCGCTCATCGAGCACGAAGGGCTTCTCGCACACCACATGCTTGCCGGCCTCCAGGGCCTTGCGCGCATACTCGGCGTGCAGCGAGTTCGGCACCGCGATCCACACCGTGTCGATGTCGGGATCTGCGAGGCAGGCATCGAGGTCGAGGTGCACGCGGTGGATGCCGAACTCGTCCCGCATCGCGGCGAGGCGATCGGCTGACGCCGGACGCCCGCAGATCGCGACGAGGTCGAGGCCGTCGACGGCGGCGGCGTGGGGCAGGAAGTCGCGGACGATCATCCCCGACCCCAGCACGGCGAGCTTCATACGGATCTCTCCTCGGGATGCGATCGGGCACGCGGATGGCGTCGCAAGACGCGGCTCTCCCCATCGTATGCGCGGCCCCGGACGGACCATAGGCGCCGCATAAGCCTCCATAGCGCGGTGTCAGCCGGTCGCGGGGTGCCGGATAGGCGGGGTGCGTATCCCTGAATGCATGGAACCCACGCCCCGCCGCAAACGCCGCACCCGTCGCCGGAACGTGATCATCGCGTCGGCGCTGACGACCACGCTCACCCTCTCGGGCGCCGCAGCGTGGGCCGCGGACCGCTACCTCGTGCAGCACGTCGAGATCGACGATGTCGCCGC
>NZ_DEPK01000147.1:0-4956 GCF_002358725.1 Microbacterium sp. UBA3394 | reverse complement strand
AGCACCGAGACGGTCCTGACCGACACGTCGTACACGAGCGGGGAGACCTCGGTCGAGATCTCGACCGTCGTCGAGGGGTCCGGGGACTCGACCGTGACCTACTACGTCGCCGAGGTCACCCTGGGCGACGCGACCGCGCTGCGGAGCGCCTTCGCCAACAACCAGTTCGGCGAGAACATCACCGACCTCACCAGCTCCATCGCCGAAGAGAACGATGCCGTCTTCGCCATCAACGGCGACTACTACGGGTTCCGCGACACCGGCATCGTCATCCGCAACGGCGTCGTGTACCGCGACGAGCCCGCCCGCACGGGCCTCGTCTTCTACACCGACGGCAGCGTCGAGGTCTATGACGAGACCGCCACCAGCGCCGACGAGCTCGTGGCCGCCGGGGCGTGGAACACGCTCAGCTTCGGGCCCGCGATCGTCGAGGATGGCGCGGTCGTCGACGGGATCGAAGACGTCGAGGTCGACACGAACTTCGGCAACCACTCCATCCAGGGCGACCAGCCGCGCACCGCCGTCGGCGTCATCGACGACAACCACCTGGTGTTCGTCGTCGTCGACGGGCGCCAGAGCGGCTACAGCGAGGGGGTCACCCTCACCGAGCTCGCCGACATCTTCGTCGACCTGGGGGCGACGACGGCCTACAACCTCGACGGGGGCGGCTCGTCGACCATGTTCTTCGACGGCGAGGTGGTCAACAGCCCGTCCAACGGCGGCGAGCGCGCCACCAGCGACATCCTCTACATCGCGGGGTGACCGGCATGATCGTGCTCATCCCCGCGCTCGAGCCCGGACCGCGCCTGCCCTGGCTGGTGGACGACCTGCTCGCTGCTGATCCCGACCTTGCCGTCCTGGTCGTCGACGACGGCAGCGGACCCGGATACGACGACCTGTTCTCGGTGGTCGAAGACGCCGGGGCGCGCGTCATCCGCTTTCCACGGAATCGCGGGAAGGGAGCGGCACTGAAGGCGGGGTTCGCCGAGATCGCGCGGTGGGCACCGGATGACGACGTCGTGACCGCCGACGCGGACGGCCAGCATCGCGTCGACGACATCCTCCATGTCGCTGAGGCACTGCGACGGGAGAGGGCGACCGAATCTCCGTCGCTCATCCTCGGGTGTCGGGACTTCGGCGGTGACGTGCCGACGCGCAGTCGTGTGGGGAATGCGGTGTCACGCGGGGTCTTCCGCGTCGTCGCGGGGTGGTCGCTCAGCGACACCCAGACGGGTCTGCGCGGCATCCCGGCAGCGCTGCTGCCCTGGGCGATGTCGATTCCCGGCGACCGCTTCGAGTACGAGCAGAACATGCTGCTGCGCAGTCGGGGCGCGGGGGTGACCGCACAGGAGGTCCCCATCGCGACGGTCTATCTCGAGCGCAACGCCTCGAGCCATTTCCGTCCGTTGGCGGACTCGTTGCGCGTCATGCTTCCCCTGATCCTCTTCGCGGGCTCGTCTCTCCTCGCATTCGCACTCGACACGGTGCTCTTGCTCGTGCTGTCTGCCGCGACCGGCTCGCTGGTGTTCTCGATCGTGGCGGCCCGCGCGGTCAGCGCATCGGTGAACTTCGCCGTGAACCGCCGGGTGGTCTTCCACCGCCGAGGTCGGGGGCGACGGCGCGAGGCGATTCGGTACGCGGTGCTCGCGCTGCTGCTGCTCGCGTCGAACATCGTGTGGATGGAAGCGCTCACGGGCGTCGGCATGCCCCTCCTGGCCGCCAAGATCGTCACCGAGGCGGTGCTGTTCCTCACGAGCTACGGCGTGCAGCGCTCCCTCGTCTTTCGCACGCCCCGGCCACCCTCAGCCTCAGCTGCACCTCATCCGAAGGTGACGGATTTGACGAGCCACGCCAAGACTCAACTACACTTGTAAATTAGCGACGACGCGAACCGCTGCACGGCCTCGAAGGAGCATCCTCCTCCCGTGCCGCGTCTGTTGCAGCGCGTGCCCGAACGTGCCCTCTTGCCCCGGCATCGTCACGGTCCATCCGGACCGACACCCATCGACGACGCGCTCCACGTGGCTGTGACAGCCGTTCACCAGTCGATGTGGAGACACCTTGCCTCACACCAATTCGCCATCCCCTGCGCCGGTTCGGTCCCGCGCGGCCGTCTGGATCGTGACGAGCGTCGCGGCCCTGGCCGGATTCCTCTACGGCTACGACACCGGGATCATCTCCGGCGCGTTGCTGAAGATCACCGCCGAGTTCGAGATCGATCACCGCGTGCAGGAGATGATCACCGCCTCGATCCTCGTCGGCGCGGTTGTCGGCGCGCTGCTCTCGGGCCGCGTCTCCGAAGCGATCGGGAGACGGAAGACGATCATGATCGTCTCGCTCATCTTCCTCGCGGGCGCACTCGTGTCGGCCATCAGCCCGACACCCGAGACCCTCATGCTCTCCCGCGTCTTCCTCGGGCTCGCCGTCGGCGGGGCATCGCAGGCAGCACCCGTCTATATCGCCGAGATCGCCCCGGCTGTCAGTCGCGGTGCGATGGTGGCGACGTTCAACTTCGCGACCGCGCTCGGCATCCTCGCCGCGAACGTCGTCAGCTTCTGGCTGACCGCCTGGTCGTGGCAGCAGATGGTGGCCATCGCCGCCATCCCCGCCATCGTGCTGTTCATCGCGATGTTCTTCATGCCGGAGAGTCCTCGCTGGCTGGCGTCGCGCGGTCGCCGGCCCCAGGCCCGTGCCGTGCTGTCGCGTCTGCGGCGCCCTGCGCAGGTCGATCCCGAACTTGCGGATATCGACCGCATCCTCGAGCGCGAGAAGACGGAGCAGCGAGGGTGGCGCGTGCTCGGTGCGCCGTGGGTGCGACCGGCCGTGATCGCCTCCCTGGGCTTCGCCGCGTTCACCCAGCTGAGCGGCATCGAGATGATGATCTACTACACGCCGACGTTCATGACGACGGCGGGGCTGTCGGTCGACTTCGCGCTGCTGTCGAGCCTGCTCGTGGCGGTGATGTTCGCCACCACGAACTTCATCGGACGTTGGCTCGTCGACAAGGTCGGGCGGCGCGGGATCGTCCTCCTCCTCGTGCCGGGTGCCGCTCTCAGTCTCTTCTCGCTCGGCACCGCATTCGCCGTGGGCTCTCACAACCCGGTCTGGATCCTTCTCAGCCTTCTCGGCTTCATCGTGTTCGTCGGACTGAGCGTGCAGTGCTGCGGATGGCTGCTCGGCTCCGAGCTGTACCCGCTGTCCGCCCGCGGACCGGGCTCGAGCGCGAACGCCGCGGTGGTGTGGGGTGCGAACCTCCTTGCCACCGGGACGGCCCTGACGCTCGTGAACCTGCTCGGCGTCGGCGGCGCCATCATCGTGTACGGCGTGATCAATGTCGTCGGCTGGGTGTTCGTCTGGAAGTTCGTTCCCGAGACCAAGGGCGTGAGCTTGGAAGAGGTCGAGCAGGCTCTTCGCGCCGGAGAGTTCACCCCGCGCGGCATGGAGGCGCGGCATCAGCGCGAGCTCGATGGCGGCACGGCGAGCGCCACGGAGTTCCGGGATGCGGAAGAGCCGGCGCGCCGCCGCTGACGGGAACGACTGTCGAGCATGCACGCGGGACGGGAGGGCTTACGCTCTCCCGTCCCTCGTTTCGTCTCGCCCCGCTCGCTCAACGACCAGAGCGCACTCCCTGGGTCGTTGCGCGAGGAGCCCCAAGCCTTCTCCCGGTCGTCGCCCGAGACACCCCCCTCCCGGCCTTTGAGCGAGGAGCGCAGCGACGAGACGAAACGTCGCAGCAGATCGCCCTACGTCAGGATCACCCACCCGTGCGGCGGCAAGACGACGCGCGCGTCGGCGAGAACCCCGGTGCCGAGCGCCAGCTGCCCGGCACCGGCGGCGGCGGCGACCGCCTCGTCGTCGCCGATGTTCAGCGCCACGATGGCAGCCTCATCGTCAACGGCGGTGCGGATGACGAGCGTGAGATTCGTCGTCTCGACGACGTCGGTTCGCGCGGAGTGCAGCCACGGCCGACGGCGCCGGAAGGCGACGAGATCGCGGGTGAGACGCAGCGCATCACGCGCAGCATCCGTCTCCTCGACCTCCTCCGGCGTGGCCGGGAACGCCGGGCGCACGGCATCGTCACCGCCGATTCGCTCGGTCTTGACCGCGTCGAAGCCGTACTCGTCGCCGGCGTACACGGCGGGGGTTCCGGCGACGGTGAACAGCACCGCCAGCGCGTGGGGCAGATGGCGCTGTCCCACGGCTGTGGCGATTCGAGTGACGTCGTGATTGCCGACGAAGGTCGCTGGAACGAAGGCGTCGAGCAGCGCGACGTGGCGGCCGAGGGCATGCGCGAGCTCGAAGAAGTTCCCGTCGGCGATGCCGTGCCAGATCCCCTGCCACAGCTCGTACTGGGTGACGCTGTCGATGCCGGAGTCGCGCACGGTCGTGGCGTAGTCGCCGTGGATGACTTCGCCGAGGAACCACGCGTGAGGGTGTCGCTCGCGCACGCGCGGGAGCACCGCCGCCCAGAACGACGGCGGAACGGCGTACGCCGCATCCAGCCGCCACCCGTCGATACCGCGGTCGAGCCAGTAGTTCATGGCGTCGACCGCGAGATCGCGGACCGCCTCGGAGTCGTGATCGAGCTCGACGAGGCTGTCGTGGCCCTCGAAGACACCGTCTCCGCGCAGGGTCTCCACCTGGGGATGCTCCCGGCCGACGTGGTTGAAGACCCCGTCGAACAGCACCCGGACGCCGCGGTCGTGCGCCGCGGCGATCAGGCGACGCACGTCGTCCTCGTCGCCCAAGCGGGGATCCACACGGAAGTGGTCGACGATGTCGTAGCCGTGACTGGTCGAGGCGAACACCGGCCCGAGCAGGATGCCGTTCAACCCGAGTTCGATGACGTGATCGAGCCACGCCTCGATGTGCGGCAGGCGGTGCACGATGCGGCCTTCGTCGGCGCCTTCGCGGATCGGCGCCCCGGTGAAACCGAGCGGGTAGACGTGCCACCAC
>NZ_DEPK01000060.1:0-2881 GCF_002358725.1 Microbacterium sp. UBA3394 | reverse complement strand
CCACGTCGCGGCCAGGTCGGCCAGTGGCTTGTACCACTGGCGCATCTGATACATGTTCACGTCACCGTCTGCGAAGTAGACGGCCACGCGGTAGTGGTGGGGAGGATGCGGCGCAGACGCCGCCACCCGCCGACGCACGTCGCGCACGGCGCGCCGCTGGGCGACGGCCTTGCGGAGGAGAGCGATCGCCTTGCGCGCGTCCGTCACCACACTCACTCCTCCAGCCTACCCAGGCGGCGCATGACATGATCGTCGGGTGCATGTCCACCGGCCCGGGCGCGAGGATGCGCCGGAGGTGTCCGACACCGGCGGCGTGACCTTCGTCATGCCGGTCCTCAACGAGCGCGCCTACCTGCGGCGGGCGGTCGACTCGGTGCTGGCACAGGAGATCCCCGGCCCCTTAGAGCTCATCCTGGCCCTCGCCCCGTCCTCCGACGGGACCGAGCAGGTCGCGGCGGAGCTTGCGGCGGATGATCCGCGGGTGCGCATCGTGCACAATCCCGACGCCGACATCCCCGTGGGCCTGAATCTCGCGATCCGGGCCGGCTCCCACCCGATCATCGTTCGCGTCGACGCGCATTCGGAGCTGGAGCCGGGATACACCGTGCGGGCGCTCGCGACCCTCCGGCGGGTCGGTGCCGCCAATGTCGGCGGGGTCATGCGCGCGGACGGGCGCACGCCGTTCCAGCGCGCCGTCGCGCGTGCGTACAACTCCCCCATCGGCCTCGGCGGCGGTGCGTATCACGGCGGAGCCCGGGAGGGCGAGGCGGAGTCCGCCTACCTCGGGGTCATGCGTCGCGACGTGCTCGAGGAGGTCGGCCTGTTCGACGAGTCCATCCGCCGCGGCGAGGACTGGGAGCTGAACCTCCGCATCCGGCGCGCCGGCCACCGCGTCTGGTTCGACCCGGAACTGGCCGTGACGTACTGGCCGCGCGACAGCTGGCCGCGGCTGGTGCGTCAGTTCTTCGCGACCGGTCGCTGGCGCGGTGAGCTCGTGCGTCGTTACGGGCGGACCAATTCGCTGCGCTTCTTCGCACCGCCCGCCCTGGTGGCCACGCTGGCGGGCGCTGTCCTCGTCGGTGTGCTGCAGCTCACGCGCGTCCTCACCGGCATCTGGGCCTGGATCGCGGCGGTCGTGTACCTGCCCGTGCTCGCGTACGCGGGACTCATCGCCGTCGTCGCCGCCGGTCGCGGCGGTGGCGTCGGCTGGCGGGACAAGCTGTGGACCCTCGCGGTGATCCCCACGATGCACCTCGCGTGGGGTGCGGGGTTCCTCGTCGGCACGGCGCGCGGCGCCGACGACACGGTCGACACCTCGCGGCTCGGCGGGCGCAACACGCCTCTTCCCTGATCCGGTGCCTCTTCCCTGATCCGGGTGCCTCACGCGACCTCGACGAACCCCTGGTCGAGGATGCGGTCGACCACGCGCTCGGCCGCATGGCCGTCGTCCCGGGCGTTGAACGTCTGCTGCCACACCGCGTAGCGCTCGGCGAACTCCTGGACGTCGTCGCGCAGCAGGGCGGCGACCAGGTCGTCCTGTGACCGTACGAGCGGGCCGGGCGCGCGCTCGGCCAGGTCGAAGTAGAAGCCGCGCAGCTCGCCGCGATATCGCTCGAGGTCGGGCACGAGGAAATACATGGGCTTTCCCGTCACGCTGAAGTCGAACATGACGGAGGAGTAGTCGGTGATGAGCGCGTCCGCCGCTGACAGCAGCCCGGAGGTGTCCGGGTATCCCGTCACGTCGATCACACGCGGGCCCTCCGCGTCGCGCCCCGGCTGAAGCGTGCGGGAGTGTCCGCGCACGAGCACGACCGCGTCGGTGTCGGCGGCGAGCGCGACGGGATCGACGAAGTCGACGATCTCGCGGCGGTCGTCGCGCCAGGTGGGCGCGTAGAGGAGCACTCGCTCCTCGGCACCGATCCCGAGAGCGGCGCGCGTGCGGCCGTCGTCCCCGTGCACGAGGACGTCGTTGCGCGGGTACCCCTCCACCCAGAGCGGACGGGTGAGGAAGGCGTAGGCCTTGCCGAGCACCTTCGCGGCGTAGGGGTTCTGGGCGAGCAGCACGTTCCAGCGCCGCGACTCCTTGAACACCGCCGCCATCCGCCGCGGATCGAAGCCCGGGCGGTGCAGCGCGAGGCGCTTCAACGGCGTGCCGTGCCAGGTCTGCAGCACGACCTGGCCGCGCTCGCGCACGAATCGGCGGCGCAGCCAGTCGTTGATCACGAGCAGCCGGCTGTGCCCGCGGGCGCGCCACCACTCGGGACTGCCCTCGACGACCGGGATGGCGCCGTCCGGCACGCGCACCGACAGATCGACGACGCTCCAGTAGCGAGTGACACCGGGCGCTCGGCGAGCGAGCTCACGATCGATGGCGAGCGGATTGCAGCCGGCGTTGCGGCCGTAGAAGCTCTCGAAGAACACCGCGTTCTCCAGGCCTCCCGGGCGCGTCGCGTACCGGCGCTCGAGCGCGTCCTGCCCTTCACCGGAGTCGTACGCCGGATCGATCGGCGGGCCCACGGTCACGATGTCCTGCACGAGCTGCGCGCGAAGACCGCCGAGCTGCGTGACCGGGAGGTCTTCGAGCGGCGTCCGCTCCTGGCGCGACTCGGGCTCCGCGGACGTGATCGTCAGGCGGTACTCGCCGGAGGGAAGCGGGAGATCCGGGCCGCCCCACCGTGCGGCGGTGAGCGGCACGACGGCGCGCCACGTCGTGCCGCGGCCGGTGAGCCGCGCGCTCGTGCGGGCGCGACTGCCCACGAGATCGACGGAGCGCGGGCGCGCTCCCGTCCCCGTCAGCACGAGAGCGGGACGCTCGCCGGTGTCGAAGCGGGCCTGGGTCATCGGGGTCCTTTTCTCGATCCGGAAGGCGGCTCGTCGGCGA
>NZ_DEPK01000077.1:5463-7506 GCF_002358725.1 Microbacterium sp. UBA3394 | reverse complement strand
AGACTCCCCCTGGCACAGCACGTGCTGCAGGTGTCGGGGCGGGCGTCGTTCGAGCTCGTGCAGAAGGCGCGGCTTGCGGGCATCCCGATGCTGGCGGCGGTCGGGGCGCCGTCGACGCTCGCGGCGCAACTGGCGCACGACACGGGGCTGACCCTCGTCGGGTTCAGCCGCAACGGCTCATTCGCGATCCACGCGCACCCCGAACGCGTCGCCGGAATCTGACCCGTCCTCGGGCTGACGCGCAGTGCCGCGGGATGCGACGAGGCGTGGTTCCCGCGCGAGGGGCACGCTGAACACCGCCGCGACCACGAGCGCCGCACCGACACCGACGAGCGCACCGCCCACGGTGTCGCTCAGCCAGTGAGCGTGCAGGTACGTGCGGCTGAAGGCCATGAGCAGGATCCACGCCGCCCCGATGATCGCCACGACGAGCCGTGGAAACAGCACGACCGCGCACACCGCGATGGTCGCTGCGTTCGCGACGTGACCCGACGGGTAGGACCCGTAATCCGACATGATGAGGATCTCGGTGGGTCGCGCGCGGCCGAACAGGTGCTTGAGCAGCTGAACGAGTGCCGCCGACACCGCCTCGGCAGTGAGGAAGAAGGCCGCCGCCCATGGTCGACGCACCGCGATGAGAGCCCCCGCGCCGCCGAGCGGCACGACGAGCACACCGACCCACCCGCCTCCGATCACGTTCATGGCGTGCGACACGGGCCCCGCCAGCGGCACCGCCGCGTCGACGAGCAGGTTGTTCCACCAGGCGTCGATCGCGAACGGGGTGTTGCCCCGGGCGAACGCCCACGCGCCGAGTCCCGTCGCCAGCGCGATCAGGAGGAGACCGAGGGCGACCAGCGAGAACGTCATCGTCCGCGTACGGAAGGGAAGAGGCATCCGACCATTGTGCCCCGACCCCGATCCGGAAGGGCCGGCTCAGGGAGTGAGCCGCTCCACGGAACGCGGACGGACGATGAACCACAGCGCCGCCACCGCGAGGAGACCGCAGCCGACCATGACGGCCGCCATCGTCGTCGCGGTGATCGCCGCGCCGTGCGACACGCCGCCGACGATCGGAGAGACCAGCCCCGCGACGCCGAAATTGACGGCGCCGAGGATCGACGCGGCCGTCCCCGCCGCCTTCCCGTGCCGGTCCAGCGCGAGAACCTGCACGCACGGCATGGTGAACCCGACTCCGGTCATGAAGACGAACAGCGGCACGACGGTGCCCCACAGACCGAGTCCGAGCCGATCGGTCGCGATGATCGTCGTCCCCGCGATCACGAGCGTCGCCGTCGAGAACGCGAGCACCCACTGCGGCCCGAATCGCGCCGCGAGGCGAGAGGCGACCTGCACACCGACGACCACTCCGAGCGAGTTGACGGCGAACAGCAGGCCGTACTCCTGAGCCGTCAGGCCATAGGCCTCTTGGAAGAGGAACGGAGACGCGGAAAGGTAGGAGAACAGCCCGCTGAAGGCCATTCCGCCGATGACGAGCACGCCGAGGAACACGCGGTCGCTGAACACGCTCTTGTATCGCTGAACCATCGTCGTGTTGCCGCGGTCCTGACGGCGTGCCGGAGGCAGGGTCTCCGGGAGGAGCAGGATGGCGCACAGGAACATCAGCGCGCCGTAGCACGCGAGGACCACGAACAGCCCTCGCCAGGGCATGACCTCCATGAGGGCCGAGCCGATGAGCGGCGCGACGACGGGGGCTACCCCGGTCACGAGCGCGAGCCGGCTGAGCATGACCACCAGGCGCCGGCCGCCGAACAGATCGCGCACCATCGCCATCGCCACGACGCCGCCGGCGGCAGCCCCGATCCCCATGAACACGCGGGCGATGCCGAGTGTCCCCAGGGTGGGTGCCATCGCCGCGGCCACACTCGCCACGACATGGAGGGCGGTGACCGCGAGAAGCGGGATGCGGCGGCCGACCTTGTCGCTCAGCGGGCCCACGATCAGCTGACCGAGAGCGAAGCCGACCATCGTGCCGGTGAGCGTCAGCTGGATCGCCGCGGCCGTCGTCTGGAAGTCGGCCTCGAG
>NZ_DEPK01000077.1:0-5088 GCF_002358725.1 Microbacterium sp. UBA3394 | reverse complement strand
AGGATGACGTAGAGCACCCGCCGCGGCGTCGAGATCGCATCCCCCGGGTGCAGGACGATCGGCGCGGTCGCCGGATTCGTGCCGAGGGTGCGGATGGCGCCCGTGGGAGACCCCGCCGTGCGCGGGAGACGGGTGGTCGCGGTCTCCGGTGCTCGCGCACCGTCGGTCGGACGAGGATCAGCGGGGTTCTGTACAGGGAGAGAGGCGGTATCGAGCAAGAGGACTTCGTTTCAGCGGCGTGACGGGGCGTCGGCCGGGGATGACCGGTCTGGCGCAGAGGAGACGGCGGATGCGCCGTGATGCCGATCGCGGACAGGAGCGTCCGAATCGATTCGACTCCTCAGTGTATCGGACGCCTCGCCTCAGCCCTTCGTCGATCCCGCCAGCAGACCTCGCACGAAGAATCTCTGCAGCGAGAAGAAGACCACCAGGGGAACCACGAGCGAGACGAACGCCCCCGCCGTCAGCCGCTGCCAATCCTGACCTCGCGAGCCCACCATCTCCGCCAGCCGCTGGGTCAGCGGAGCGACATCCTGCGTGCCACCGGAGAAGATCAGCGCGACCAGCAGGTCGTTCCACACCCACAGGAACTGGAAGATCGCGAACGAGGCGATCGCCGGGGTGGCCAGCGGCAGGATGATGCGGAAGAAGATCTGCGCATGGGAGGCGCCGTCGACGCGGGAGGCCTCGATGACATCGCGCGGGATCTCGGAGATGAAGTTGTGGAGCAGGAAGATCGCCAGCGGCAGCGCGAAGATCGTGTGCGCGATCCACACCGGCAGGTAGTTCTGCTCGGGGATGATCGGGATGACGTCGTGGAGCCAGGCCTGCCCGGGGCGCAGCCAGAACGAGAACGTCTGCAGCAGCGGCACGAGGGCCATCTGCAGCGGCACGATCTGCAGCGCGAACACGAAGATGAACAGCGTGTTGGCGCCGGGGAACTTGATCCACGCGAACGCGTAGGCCGCCATCGAGGCCAGCACGAGCGGGAAGATCGTCGCCGGGATCGCGATCGCGAGCGAGTTGACGAAGTACGCCCCCAGCTGCGGTGACGACATCGACGGCGAGAACAGCACGTCCTGGTAGTTGTCGAGCGTGAATCCGGGATTCTGGAAGATCGTCCACCAGCCGGTGGTCTGGATGAGCTCCGCCGGACGGAACGACGAGACGAACAGGCCGAACGTCGGGATCGTCCACAGCACCGCGATGATGAGCGCGGCCAGCGTCGCCCAGCGCGACGTGAGACGGCGCTTCGCGCGAGCCGTGCGCGTGCCTTCTGCCGCTTCCTCGAAGGCGTCTTCTTTTCGCTCGTCGTCGATCGGAAGATCGACCGGGGCCACGCTGCTCATCGGATCTCCCTCTGCTTGCGGAGGACGTTGACGTTGTAGATGACGATGGGAAGGACCATCACGAACAGGATCAGAGCGAGCGCCGAACCGCGCCCAACCTCACTGGCGCGGAACGCCTGCGTGTACATCTCGTTGGCCACGACGCTCGTGTTGAAGTTTCCGGCGGTCATCGTCCGCACGATGTCGAAGACCTTGAGGGTCGCGATCGAGATGGTCGTCAGCACGACAACCAGCGAGGAGCGGATCCCGGGGACGGTGACGTTCGAGAAGCGCTGCCACGCGTTCGTGCCGTCGAGCTGCGCCGCCTCGATCTGCTCCGTCGGAATGCCCTTGATCGCCGCGCTCAGCACGACCATCGCGAATCCGGTCTGGATCCAGATCATGACGACGATCAGCAGGAAGGTGTTGAGCGGATCGGTCTGCAGCCACTGCACGGGGTCGCCGCCGAGTCCCACGACCATGGCGTTCAGCAGACCGATCTGATCGCGGCCGGCCGAGCGGTACTCGTAGACGAAGCGCCAGATGATGCCCGCGCCGACGAAGGAGATCGCCATGGGCATGAACACCAGCGCCTTGTAGAAGCGCTCACCGCGCGACTTGTCGATCCACACGGCGTACGCCAGTCCGAGCGCCGTCGAGATCGTGGGGACGAAGAGCACCCAGATGACCGTGTTGATGAGGGTGCGGATGGCCGAGGGCTGCGTGAACATCCACACGAAGTTGTCGAAGCTGAAGTTCCCGGAGTTGTCCAGGAACGCCAGCCCGGTCGTCCGCACCGCCGGCCAGATGAGGCCGATCGCCAGGAGGAGGATCGCCGGCAGCAGGAACCACGTCAGCTGCCAGTAGTCCCTGCCCTTCTTCGGCCCGCGGCCCATGAGGAGCACGAGGATGCCGATGATGGCGGCGAAGATCACCAGCCCCATCACCACCTGCAGGATCTTCCCCGTGAGGTCAGCGGTTGTCATCGAGGTCTTCCCTTCGTCGTTGAAGCATGGTGCGGCGACGGAGGCTCCAGGACCGAGGCGGCGCCGTTACCGCCTCGGCCCAGGAGCGAACCGATCAGCTGGCGGGCCAGCTTGCCTCGATCTCGTCGACGACCGTCTCGGTGTCATCGCCGGAGACCCAGGCGACGATGCCCTTCCAGAAGGAGTCGGCCCCGACCGCGCCGGGCATGAGGTCCGAACCGTCGAAGCGGAACGTCGTCTCCGGGTCCTGGAGGATCTCGATCGACTGCACGAGCAGCTCGCTCGACGCGTTCTCCGGGTCAACGCCCGTGTTGGCGCTGATCACGCCGCCGAGGCTGACCCGGTTGTTCGCCCACGTGTCGCTGGAGAGGTAGGCGCGGACCGCCTCGACCTCTTCGGCGTCGGTGAAGGCGACCGGGAACTCGCCGCCGCCGGTGACCGACAGCGGGTCGCCGGCGTTCGCGGGCGGGGTGAGGAATCCGAAGATGTCGCCGTTGGACGCGACCGTCACCTCATCGCCGCCCTCGGGGTTCCAGAAGGTCTCGTAGAACGAGGCCTGGTGGTGCAGCGAGCACTCGCCGTCGAGAATCGGCAGTCCCGCCGTCTGGAACGCCTCGGTCACGAGCGTCGACACGTCGCCGATGCCGCCGTTGACCATGTCCTCGTTCTTCAGGTATCCGCCGACGGCGTCGAAGGCCTCCACGACCTGCGGGTCGTTGAAGGGGATCTCGTGGGTCACCCACTGGTCGTAGACGTCGGCGCCGTGCAGACGCAGCATCCAGTCCTCGATCCAGTCGGTGCCCGGCCACCCGGTGGCGTCGCCGGACTCCAGGCCCACGCACCACGGCTTGCGGTCGCCGTCGGCCGCGATCTGCTCCGACAGCGCCTCGAGCTCGTCGAGCGTCGCGGGGATCTCCCAGCCGTTCTCCTCGAACTCGCTGGGCGAGTACCAGATGTACCCCTTGATGCTCGCCATGAGCGGCGCTGCGTAGAAGGTGTCGTCGTAGGTTCCGTAGGTCTTCCAGTCCTCCGACCAGAATTCGTCGACGTGGGCTTCGACCGCCTCCGAAGCGGGGATGAGCCATCCGCCCTCGGCGAGACGGGCGAGCAGTCCGGGCTGCGGCACGATGCCGATGTCGGGTGCATTGCCGCCCTCGGCGAGCACGGCGATCTGCGCCTCGAACTCGCTCGAGCCCTGATAGTCGATCTGGATGCCGGTGCAGGCCGAGAAGTCGCTCCACGACTCCACGAGGCGATCGGCTTCGAGATCGAGGATGGTGCCGCCGATGGTCACCTCCGCGCCGTCGAACGTGCCGTACTCCTCGTAGTCGGTGCAATCGACATCGGATGCGTCGGGCTGCATGTCGCCGGTACACGCCGACAGGGCCAGCGCGGCGACTCCCAGTCCGGCTGCCGCGGCGAAGACGCGCGAACGCGACTGAGTCCTCATGGTGCCTCCTCATTGAGTAGCAGGTCGGCATGACATCGCCGACCCAAGGTGCTCGGGAACCGTTCCCACGCTCACGCTAAGGGATCGCTCCCGCGCGCACAATCCGGTTCGGGTCACAACTGAATAACCATGGCCGCACGGGCTGGAATCGGCGTGGGAGCGCGTGCCACGATGTCTCGCAACCGGTTCCACTTTCCGGACGAAGACGACCGGCATCCGAGGAGCACAATGGGTGGCATCGCCGAGGTGGCGCGCGTGGCCGGCGTGTCGAAGTCGACCGCGAGCCGAGCTCTCACGGGGAACGGCTACGTCTCCCCCGCCACGCGCGAGCGGGTGGCGCGGGTGGCCGAAGACCTCGGGTACGTCGCATCCTCATCCGCGTCGAGTCTCGCCACCGGACGCACCCGGAACATCGGCGTCGTGATGCCCTACCTGAACCGGTGGTTCTTCGCCGAGGTGCTCGAGGGCGTTCAGGAGGTGCTGCTGGCGGAGGGGTTCGATCTCACGCTGTACGACGCGAAGCCCGGCACCGAGGGCAGGCGTCGCGTCTTCGACGACTTCCTCGCCCGAAAGCGGTTCGACGGCCTCATCGCGGTCGCCCTGGAACCCGACGACCATGAGCTCGAACGCCTCGTGGGAATCGGGCGGCCGGTCGTCAGCGTGGTCGGCGACAGCGACCAGACGAGCGTCGTCGGGCTGGATGACGTTCACGCGGCCCGTCGCGCCACCGCGCACCTGGTCGACCTCGGCCACGAGCGCATCACGTTCCTGGGCGGGATCTCCGACCACGAGGGCCCTCACGTCGACCGCGAGCGGCTGGGCGGATACACGTCGCGCATGCGCGACGCGGGACTGCGTCCGGACCACGCCCCATCCGAGGTGTCGCTCCCGGGCGGCTACGACGTGGCCGTCGACCTGCTGAGCGATCCCGATCGACGTCCCACGGCCATCGTCGCCGCGTGCGACGAGGTCGCCATCGGGGCGATCATCGCCGCGCGACGACTCGGCATCGCCGTTCCGTCCGCACTGAGCGTCGTCGGCATCGACAACCACGAATACTCGGAGATGTTCGGCCTCACCACGCTCGAGCAGTCCCCCCGCAGCCAGGGAGCGGCCGCCGCCCGACTGCTCCTCGACCATCTCAGGTCCCCCGGGACGGATCGCACCCAGATGCGCCTGCACGCGCGCCTCATCGTGCGCGGCTCGACGTCACCGCCGCCGGGCACTCCGTCGGTGGCGGTCGGCGTCATCCCCTGACCCGCGCCACCGGAGACGCACTGGAGACGACAGAACCCCGGATGCCGAAGCATCCGGGGTTCTGTTC
>NZ_DEPK01000006.1:0-4791 GCF_002358725.1 Microbacterium sp. UBA3394 | reverse complement strand
CGCGGTCAAGCTGCCCCTCATCGTGGGGTTCTGGCGCGCCCGGCCGGTCGACCCGGCCGCGGAGGATGCGCCGCCACGGCGAACGTGGCCCGAACAGCTTCCGACCGACCCGCACGAGGCACCGACCCAGAGCGAAGCCGTCTCGCGTCGCGGCGCGCTGATCGCGGTCGGAGCCTCGGCCGGAGCGATCCTGCTCGGCACCGCCGGACAGACCATCGCGCCGCTCGCGCCGCTCGCGGTGCTGTCGCCGCGGCGCCCCGGAATCGGGCCGCAGGGACTCCCGATCAACCGCACCGCCGCTGAGGCAGGCGTCGCGCAGAGCGCCCGGGCGGAGGATTGGATGCTCGAGGTGGCCGGGGCGCGGTCCCGCATCCGACTCACGCGTGACGATCTCGCCGCGCTGCCGCAGACGACCGCGGACCTGCCGATCGCCTGCGTCGAAGGATGGAGCCAGACGGCGACGTGGACGGGAGTTCGCCTGCACGATCTGATGGACCTCGCCGGCGGTACGACAGGCACGGGTCTGCGGATCACGAGCCTGCAGGTGCGTGGGGCGTTCTCCCGCACGGCGATGCCGCAGGTCTACGTCGAGGACCCCCTGACCCTGGTCGCGCTCCGACTGCACGGCGACGAGCTCGACATCGATCACGGCTACCCGGCCCGGATCATCGCACCGGGTCGGCCGGGTGTGATGCAGACGAAGTGGCTGAGCAGCATCGAGGTGCTGCCGTGACGGCCGCGCGGCTCGCCATCGGCGCGTTCGGGCTCGCGCTGCTCGGGTACGCCGCCGTGCTGGGGCTGACGACCGTCGCGCCCGCTCAATACCCCGCGGTGATGTGGTGGGTCTTCACGGCGATCGTGGTGCACGACGGGCTCATCGCACCGGTGGTGGTCGCGTTCGGCGTCATCGGGCGCGGCACCGCGCGTCGGATCGGGCCGGTCGCGGCCGCCGTCGCACGAGCGACGCTCGTGGCAGCCGCCTGCTGCTCGCTGGTGCTCATCCCCGGGCTCGTCGTGCGAGCGGTCGGAGCGCGCAACCCGACGATCCACGTCGTGGACTACCCGCTGGTGCTCGCCGGACTCTGGATCGCGGCGGTCGTCGTCGCCGGCGCCGCCGTCCTGATCGGGAGTCGTCGCGGCACCGTCGCGGTCACGAAGTGACGTGATCCGCTCCGCACGTGCGCAGCACCCGAGAAACCCGCGTCCTGCGCAGCTCGCACGACGGTTCGCCACCCGGCGCGCGCCCACGGGAAGGCATCGCTCTCCCTCCCCGCCGCATCCACGACGGTGAACAGCGACCGCTCGTCCAGGTCTCGGTCGGCGTCCGTCTCGACGACGAGCCGCCCCTCCGGTGCCAGCAGCTCATGGCACCGCAGGAGAAGGGCTCGAGGGTCTCCGCCGATGCCGATGTTCCCGTCCATCAGCAAGACGGTGCGCCACCGTCCTTCGAGCGGCAGACGATCGAAGATCGAGCGCTCCAGTGCGGGGGTCCCTTCGGCCCGCGCTCGCCGCACCGCGGCCGGTGACACGTCGATACCCATGGCCGCCGATGAACGCTCCGCCGCCGCACGCACCATCCGGCCCGGGCCGCACCCGACGTCGAGCACCGGTCCCTCCGCCGTCCCGAGCGCGGCCAGGTCGTCGCGATCGGCGGGCCCGCCGAGCGCGACGAAGTTCCACTCCTCCGCGATCTCGCCGTTGGTGAGGCGTCGCAGCTGCAGCACGCCGTCCCGACCGCCTTCGAGCATGCGTGTGTACGGATCCGCGCCGCCGGCGGCGAACCGCGACGCGGGCACATCAGCCGACACGCGCCGCGCCCGCCTGGATGCCCTGCCACACCGCCGCGAAACGCCCACCGGGGGCGTCTTCCGCGACGCGACGTGCGTCGTCGGCGCGGTCCACGTCGCGCACGACGGCGAGATCGCGCACACGCAGCCCTGCCTGCACGAGACGACGTCGCTGCTCGCGTCCCGTGGACGAGGTCGACATGCTCACCCCGCGGATGAGCGACCCGTCCGGCTCACGCATCGCCAGGGCCCAGAACCCCCCGTCCTCGGCGGGCCCGAAGTAGCCGTCGACGTCGTCGGGCCACGACCGGACCGGCCCGGCGATATGCGCCCGCGTGAGCTGGGGGGTGTCCATGCCGATGAGCAGCAGTGGCCCGTCAACGGCATCGAACAGATGCCCGAGGCGGGCATCGAGGTCACCCTCGGGCTGCGGCATCACCTCCAGATCACGATGCTCCTGCGCGACTCTCCCCGCGAAGAACAGGATGCGGCGCGCGACCGGGAGAGAGCGGACCAGGTCGATCGTGTCGTCGAGGCTCGCGCGCGCGAGGCGCGCGGCTTCCTCGGGCAGCAGGGGCGGCGTCAGCCGCGTCTTCACGCGCCCCGGCACGCACTCCTTGGCGACGACGGCGACCGTCAGATCGTTCACGAGACCTCCCGGAGAACGCGAGACATGTCCGAGATCGCGGTCGCGGTGCCGCGCACCGTGCCGGTCACCTTCGACACACCCACGCGTGGTCGGTAGAGCACCGGTGTCTCGCCGATGCGCCAGCCGGCGACAGCGGCACGCAGAACCGTCTCCAGAGGATATCCGCTGCGGCGATCGCGGACGCCCAGTTCGAGCAACGGCACCCGGTTCGCGGCGCGCATCGGGCCGAGGTCGCTCAGCGGCACGTGCGCTGCGGCGGAGATGCGGCGTGCGAGATAGCGGTTCGCCACACGCGCATGCCAGGGCCATGCCCCGCGGCCCTGCATGACGCGCGACCCGAGCATCAGGTCGCGCTCGCCGCGGGCGACGGGACCGACGACGTCGGGAAGCTGACCGAGGTCGAAGGACGCATCGGCGTCGGCGAAGGCGACGATCGGCGCCTCTGCGGCGACCAGTCCCGCGTGAACCGCCGATCCGTAGCCGCGCCGGGCTTCGTGGACGACGGTCGCGCCGGCTGCCGCCGCGACCTCCGCCGAACCGTCGCTCGATCCGTTGTCGACCACGATCGCGCGGTAACCCTCCGGGAGGCGCGCGAGCACATCCGGCAGGGCCGCCGCCTCGTCGAGGCACGGAAGCACGACATCGACACGAATCATGATCCGACGCTAGCCGCTCGCGCGGCCACGAGGGCCAACGGCGATCATTACGAATCACGGACGGCGGCACGCAGGGGACGCACGCAGCCGCCGGTGGGCGGGGATCGCCCGTAGGGTGATCACGTGAGCACGTCGCCGCACCGCAGTGGCGATCTCGAAGGTCGCCGCATCCTCGTCGTCGACGACGACCCCACCGTCGCCGAGGTCGCCGCCGCCTACCTGTCCGTCGCCGGCTTCGTCGTCGACGTCGCCGCGGACGGCGTCGAAGCCCTCCGGCGGCTCGAGACGCTCGCCCCCGATCTGGTCGTGCTCGATGTGATGCTGCCCGGAATGGACGGCATCGAGACCTGTCGCCGCATCCGAGCCGGCGGGGACACAGCCGTGCTCATGCTCACCGCCCGCACCTCGGCGGACGACCGCATCGTCGGGCTCGAGGCCGGCGCCGACGATTACCTCACGAAGCCCTTCTCACCCAGGGAGCTCGTGCTGCGGGCGCAGTCGGTGCTGCGCCGCACGCTCGCCGAGGCGCGCCCGGAGGGGCCGGTCGTCTGCGGCGGGTACCGCATCGACCCGGCCGCCCGCATCGCCGCCCGCGACGGCGAGGAGCTGGCTCTGACCGCACGGGAATTCGATCTCCTCGAGTACCTCGCACGCCGCCCGGGACAGGTGTTCGATCGCCGGCGACTCCTCCAGGCGGTGTGGGGGTGGTCCTTCGGCGACCTGTCGACGGTCACCGTGCACGTGCGTCGCCTGCGCGAGAAGATCGAGCCCGACAGGTCCCGGCCCCGCCATCTGGTCACCGTGTGGGGTGTCGGGTACCGCTTCGATCCGACCGGTGAACCCCCCGGAGAAGGAGGGGCATCGTGAGTGTACCGGACCTGGTCGCCGTCGTGGCGATCACCTTGTCGATCAGTGTCGCGGCGGGGATCGTCGGTGTCGGCGTGCTGCTCCTGCTGCGCCGCACACCGCTGTACACGCAGCTGGCCACCGCCCTGACGGTGGGGGTCGTGTCGGTCGTCGTGAGCATGATCGCCGTGGCGAACCTCATGTATCTGTCGCCCCACGACCTGGTGGTGGCCATCGCCGTCGCGATCGCGGCGGGCGTGAGTTCGCTCCTCGTCGCGGTCACGCTCTGCGTGTGGGTCGCGGGCAACATCCGTGCGCTCTCCCGCGCCGCGGAACGCATCGGCAACGGCGAGGTCGTGGTCGTGTCGTCTCGCGCCGGGAGCGCCGAGTTCGCCCGCGTCGAGGAGGCTCTCGCGCACACGAGCGAGCAGCTGCGGCTCTCCCGCGAGCGCGAAGCCCGCGTCGAGGCGTCCCGCCGGGAACTGGTGGCGTGGATCTCGCACGACCTGCGCACGCCGCTGGCGGGCATCCGGGCGATGGCCGAGGCACTGGAAGACGAGATGGTCGACGACCCGGGCAGGTACCACCGCCAGATGCGCTCCCAGGTGGATCTGCTCACCTCCATGGTCGACGACCTCTTCGATCTCTCCCGGATCGACGCCGGTGCGCTGCGCCTGCGGTTCGAGGACGTCGCGCTGCTCGATGTCGTCAGCGACGCCGTCGCCGATGTCCGTCCGGCTGCGGGCGACCGGGAGATCACGGTGGACGGCGACATGCCGCGGGATCTGTCGGTGCGGGTGGACGCCGGCGAGCTCTCACGAGCGGTCGGGAACCTGCTCATGAACGCCGTGCA
>NZ_DEPK01000262.1:2703-3977 GCF_002358725.1 Microbacterium sp. UBA3394 | reverse complement strand
GCTCACACCGATAGCGATGGCGATCATGGAATCCGTCACGGCGCAGCAACGCTCGGTCGGTCGCATCCTCGTGCGCACCGTCACGAACCCCCTCGTCATCGGATCCGTCCTCGGCACGCTGGTCGCCGTCAGCGGCCTCGAGCTGCCGCCGACGGCGATGGAGCCGGCGCGACTCATCGCCGACGCCTGCGTGCCGGTTCTCCTCATCAGCTACGGCTTGTCCCTGTTCGGCCAGCGGGTGCTCGGCGCCTCGGGCCGGCGGCGCGATGTCGTGCTGGCCACATCGCTGAAGCTCGTCGTGATGCCACTGACGGCCTGGCTGTGCGGACAGCTGCTGTTCGGCATGTCGCCTCACGACGTGTTGATCGTCGTCGTTCTGGCAGCGCTCCCCACCGCCCAGAACGTCTTCAACTACTCCCAGCGGTTCGGCATCGGCGAGACGATCTCCCGAGACACGGTCTTTCTCACCACGATCGGCTGCGTTCCCGTCCTGTTCGCGGCCTCGCTTCTGTTGGGCTGACCTCTCCCCCGGCGCGCACGATCCGCGTACAGTGGAGACGAGCCATTCCCAGGAAACTTTCAGAAAGGCCTCTCATGTCTCTCGAATCAGCGGAGAAGTCCGCCGTCAACGGCATCCGCACCGCGCTCGGCATCGGCGGCGTTCTCGCCGTGATTGTCGGCATCCTGATCCTTGTCTGGCCGGGGCGCACGGCGGCCGTGGTCACCGCGATCATCGCCATCTACGCGATCGCCGCGGGCCTGGTCTACGCCGGGCTCGGCATCTTCTCGAAGGCGAAGGGCGGCTGGTCGCGCGTCGGCCATATCGTGCTCGGCATGCTCTTCGTCATCGCCGGCGTTGTGGCCTTCTTCAACCTCGCTCAGACGACGGAGTTCCTCGCGATCTTCCTCGGCATCCTCGTCGGTGTCATGTGGATCATCGAAGGGGTTGTCTCCCTGTCCACGCTGAGCGACTCCCGCTCGAAGGGCTGGACGATCTTCTTCGCCATCCTCAGCATCGTCGCCGGCATCGTCCTGCTCTTCAGCCCGCTGTGGGGCGCGCTCGTGCTGTGGTGGGTGCTGGGCATCTCGCTCGTCATCCTCGGCATCGTCCAGATCATCCGCGCGTTCACGTTCAGCCCCCTCGACGCCTGAGCCGCGCGACCGTCGCCGCCACGCGATAAACACCTTCCGGCGCGAGAAACGTCGCAATGTGTGGTGTTTCGCGCTGGAAGTGGTTTCTCGGAGAACGCGCGGGCGGCCACGAGAAACGGGGC
>NZ_DEPK01000262.1:0-2347 GCF_002358725.1 Microbacterium sp. UBA3394 | reverse complement strand
GGCGGGTCAGCCGATCGGCAGATGGCGCGCCCACCAGCCGAGTACCGCGTCGAAGCGCTCGACCCGATGGCGCGGCTGGCCCGCCCGCGTGAGTTCGTGGTCCTCCCCCGGGAAGATCAGCATCTCCGTCTCGACGCCCTGACGCTTCAGCGCGGAATAGTGGCGCGTAGCCTGTTCGAGGGGGCACCGGTAGTCCGCCTCGGAGTGGATGACGAGTGTCGGCGTCGTGACGCGATCGACCACCGCCATCGGACTCTGCGCCGCGATCGCCTCGGGATCGGTGCCGACGTACTCATCCCCGAAGAACGTTCCGATGTCGCTCGTGCCTTGGAACGACACGGGGTCCAGGAAGCCGCGTTCGACGATCGCCGCGGCGAAACGCTCCTCGTGCGCGATGGTCCACGCCGTCAGGTAGCCGCCATACGACCCGCCCATGATGCCCACGCGGTCGCCGTCCAGTCGCGGGTCCGCCGCCAGGAGCCCGTCGAGAAAATCGAGAACGTCGGCCATGTCGACCGTGCCCATCGCCTGCCGGATGCTTCGCCCGTGCGCACTCCCGTAGCCCGCTGAGCCCCGGGGATTGCAATAGACCACCGCGTATCCGGCATCGACGAGCACCTGTGTCTCGTCGAAGAGGTGTATTCCATAAGCGGCATACGGTCCGCCGTGGATCTGAAGGATGACCGGGTGCGGACCCTCACCGTCCGGGATCGCGCTCCAGCCATGGATCGGATACCCGTCGCGGCCGGTGATCTCGTGCTCGGCGATCGGCACCGGGGCGATGGCGCCCGCTTCACCGTGGTGGGTCAAGCAGCGGGCCTCGCCGCCGTCCATCAGGAAGAGTTCGCCGAGGCTCCCCGGGGTCGCCGCTGCCGCGACGACCCTCGTGCCCGACGCGGCGTGACCGCTCACCTCGACATCGCCGTCGAGCACGGCGGAAGCGGTGCCGTCCCGTGCGACGCGGAGCAGGTGCACGCGCCCGCGGGTGCGGTTCTGCACGAGAAGGTCGTCGCCGACGACGGTCAGGTGGCTGCCCGCTTCACCCAGATCGAACCGGTCGGCGTCGTGCACGCGCCGGACGCCGTCTGCTCCGACGAGGAAGAGCCCCGTCGCCGGAGCGACGAAGTCGACCCCCCGCTCCCCGACATCTGCCGCCAAGAGAGCGAGCGTGCCGTCGCCGCACACGGCGAGGTCGGAGATCGTCAACCGCGCATCGGCCCCCACGACCTCCGACTCGTTCCCGTCGTCGAGGCCGACGGCGACGACGCGAGAACTGAGATCCCGGCGCGCCGACTCGATCGCATCGACGACGGTGAACACGCGGCCTTCGTGCACCGCCAGTGCGCTGTGCGATTCGTCACCGAGCGTCACCCGTCGCGAGGGGACCGGAACGGCGGGGGCCTCCTCCGACTCCCCCACGCGGGGCGCCGCGGGATAGGCGGGCTCGTCGTCCGGGTCGGCCACCGGCACCACGAAGACGTGCGACGGTCGGTCGGCGATGTATCCGACCCCGTTGGCGTGCCAGCGGATGCCGGTGACACGACGCGGCGCCTCCGCGGCAGGCTCGAGCCCGGCCACGGTACCGTACCGGCCCGGCTCGGGCACGCGGGCGAGGAAGACCGCGCGGTCACCATCGGGCGTCCACGCGTGCTCTGCGATCCCCAGAGGCTCATCCGTGATCTGCACCGCCTCTCCCCCGGTGGCGCGCACCACGAACAGCTGCGCCCTGCCGCCCGCGTCGGGGCGCCGGAACAGGACCCGTGAGCCATCGGGACTGATGAGCGGTGCCGCGTCGGCGACGCCGCGTGTCAGTCGGCGGGGACGCCCGTGGGGGAGGTCGGCGCGCCACACCTGTCCGACGTAGCGGTTCGCCCTGATGTCGGGTCGCGACGTCGCGTAGACCGCGAAGGAGCCGTCGCGTGAGATGTCGGGCCGGCCGACCGCGATGAGGGATTCGATGTCGGCGGCTCGCACGTCATTCCCCCGCGAACGAACCGGTGTCCCCGACCAGCCGGGTGTTGTCGGCGGGTACCGGCTCGATCGCCGCGAGGGCGACCTCGGCGGCGAACTCCGACACGTTGTACAGGCGCCCGGCCGACTCGCGACGTGTGGCGATCGCGCCGGGGTTCGCGCGTTCCAGGAGCGTGGCGGTGATGGTCCCTTCGATCATGTCGCCCGAGACCACGACGAACTCCACGCCGCTCTCGGCGAGAGCCGGGATGCGCTCACGCAGCGCATCCTCGCCGGCACGCTTGGACAGAGCGACCGGCTCGTATTCCGGCATCGTCGCCGTCGTGCGGATGAAGTGCGCCTGGTGGCTCGTCACGAACACCACGCGAGCGCCCTG
>NZ_DEPK01000195.1:0-8860 GCF_002358725.1 Microbacterium sp. UBA3394 | reverse complement strand
ACACCACGCTATGGGACTCACCCCTTCCTTGGTGTTGTGTTGTCTTCTCGATCGGTTCATTTGCTGTCGCGGCTGCCGCTCTTATCCACGAGCGGCGCCGCTGAACGGCAGGCTACCGCTCACCGATTGCTCGGATGCGACAGGGTGGAGCGACTTCGCCGGGGCGTCGCGCAGGACACGCGGTCACAGGTCGGGCACGAGCCCTCGTCAGACGCGGCCGAGACGGGCCGCATGCGCTTTGAGCTCCTCGCGCTGGCGCCCAGATAGCCAGGTGGCCTGCTCGGGCAGGAAGTCCTCGACGTACGCTTCGCGGCGTGCGTGCCGCTGCCCATTGATCACGGCGGCTTTGATGATGAAGTAGGTGATCACGAAGCCGGCGGCGGTGAGCAGAAGAGGCACGAGGATGTAGATGACGAGGAATTCCATGGCTGGAGCATAGACGCCACCATCCGTTCAGCACGGCGACAGCGCGCACCCGGCAGATTCGACCCATGCGCGTGCTGCTCGTCGACGACGAGGTGAGGTGAGCAGAGGGCATCCGGCGCGGCCTCGAGGCGGAAGCGATGACCGTCGACGTCGCCCGCATCCGCGTAGACGCGTTGTGGCGCGCCCGCGAGCAGGACTACGACGTTTTGGTGCTCGACGTGATGACGCCGATCCGGCGCTGGCCACCTCGCTCATTGCCGACATCGTCGCCGCCGCGATCGCTGCGGTCGGAGGCGCGGGCACGGTCACGTCGATCGAGACCGATCGCGACGATAACCACGAGTTCTCGGGCTCGGTCGTCGCTTCGGATGCGGCCACCGACGATGACGATGAGTCGACCTGCTCCGCAGTCACCTTCTGCGGATCCGCCGCGCCGCGACCCACAGGTTGTGACTGCGGAGCAGAAAAGGAGACGCGGGATTCGCTCCGACGGAAGGTGCGAAGCGGAGCGGTGAGGAAGCTGGGCTAAGCGCCACTTCAGCAAACTGCCTAGGCGGATTCGGAGCTCAATCGACGGACGCCGCTCTCCTCGCCCAGGATCGCCCGCCGCATTGGTTCCCTCTTCATCGAGGGTGACGTCACCCAGCCTCGAGGCCGCGAGGCTGGCTGATCGACGGCGCACCCTCGATTACTGAACATGTTCAGTAACGATGTACAGTGGCCGCATGACCAAGGATCAGGTGCCAGTGGTCGTCCTTGCTGGTGCGAGCGGGTTCATCGGGAGCGCGGTTGCTGACGCGTTCGTCGGGGACGGGTACGAGGTGAGACTCGTCGGCCGCAACGCGCCTGTCCGTTGGGATGATCCCGATGCTCTCGGCCGGGCGGTGGAGGGGGCCGACGTGGTCGTGAACTTCGCGGGGAAGTCCGTGAACTGCCGCTACACCGACCGAAATCGCGACGAGATTCTCGCCTCGCGCGTGCAGACCACCCGTGCGTTGCGGGTGGCGGTCGCACGCGCGGACCATCCCCCGCGGGTCTGGATGAACGCGTCGACGGCGACGATCTATCGGCACGCGATGGACCGTGCGAACACCGAGGACAGCGGCGAAATCGGCTCAGGGTTCTCCGTCGATGTCGCGACGTCTTGGGAACGCGAGCTGTTCGAGGGCTCGCTCCCCAAGACGCGCCGGGTGTCGCTTCGGATGGCGATTGTCGTCGGCGACGGACCGGCCACACGCATGCTGTTCACGCTCACGCGGTGGGGTCTCGGTGGAACCCAGTTCGACGGCTGGTGCCCGCCGCATCGCCGCTACCGCGGAATCGGCGACCACCCCACCGGCAGCGACCGTGCACCATGGCACCGCACTCACGGACGCCAGAAGTTCAGCTGGGTCCATATCGACGATGTCGTCGCCGCCGTTCGCTTCATCCGGGATGTGGAAAATCTCTCCGGCCCGATCAACATCGCGTCGCCGCAGCCGTCCGAGAACAGTGCGCTCATGCGAACGCTCCGGCGGGCCGTCGGCCGCCGGGTCGGCCTGCCGAGTCTTCGATGGATGCTGGAACTCGCGATGTGGGTGATCCCCACCGAGCCCGAACTCGTCCTCAAGAGCCGGTGGGTCATCCCGAAGGCGCTCACCGACGCCGGATTCACCTTCTCGCACCCCAACCTGGAAGAGGCGCTCACCGACGTCCACACCCGCCGGGGCCGGGCCAACACGACGACCACCGGGGCGGCCAGGACAGAGAAGACCACGAGCCATGCCGCGTAGCGCCGAACCTGGAACCAAGGGCGAGCGCACCCGGGAGCGTATCCGCACCGCCGCGCTCGCGTCCTTCCGTGAGAACGGGTATGACGCAACGACGATCCGGAAGATCGCGGACGAACTCGGGATGTCTGTGGGAGCCACGAACTACCACTTCCCCTCGAAGAACCACCTCATTCAGGAGCTGTACCTCGATGTGCAGCACGCGCACCGCGCCGCCGCCGAACGCCTGCTGAAAACCGAGACTCGACTCGTCGACCGGCTAGCCATCGTCTACGCAACCGGAATCGACCAGCTGACGCCGTATCACGCTCACGCCGGCGAGTTCCTCTCGGCCGCGGTCTCGCCACGATCACCGATCAACCCGTTGTCGGCCGAGTCCGCTGACTCCCTCGAGGTCGTCGAGGGACTGTTCGCACAGGCAGTCGAAGGCGCCACACCCTCAGGACTGCCCGACGACATCCGTGCACTCCTCCCCCGCGCACTCGTGCTCGCACACCTGCTGCTCGCACTCTTCTGGGTATACGACACCTCCGAAAACCAGCGCCGCACACGGACGCTGCTCGAGCGCGGTCTCAAGCTGTTGGGAACCGCGCTGCCGCTGGCCCGACTGCCCATCCTCCGAGGCGCACTACGCGACATGCTCTCGCTCGTCACCGAGGTCCGCGCATGACAGCGCCCGGATAGGGATTCTTGGGTGCTATCGGGCGGTGAACGCTCTAGGGTGAACCGATGGATCTCTCCGGACTGTGGCTGGCAATGGTGATCGCCGGGTCGGTGGCGTGGGTCGCCGGCGTCCTCGTGTGGCACCATCGGCGTCCGACGGTTCGCCTTCCCTACTTCGCCTGGAAACAGGTGCCCCTGCCGACGCGTGCGCTGACCGGTGCAGGCACGGCGACGATCACACTTGGTGCCATCATGTGGGGGTCAGCAACTGGGTCGGGATGGATTGCGGGCTTCCTGATCGTGGCTGCGTACCTCCCCACCGTCGCGGTCCAACTCCTGATCAATCACCACATCGCGAAGAAGAACATCGAACCGCAAGATCGGCCACGTTGAGCGGTGAGTGACCGGCATCCGCGCTATTCGTCCAAGGTCTGCCAGACCGCGTACTCGTCGTACTCGTTGTCGGCGATGCATGCGGGATCCACTTCCGTGAGATGCAGGTACCCACCGCCGCCCGAGATCTCATCGCCAACGTGAAGGGGCAGCAACCCGGGAACCGTGACCTCGGTGCCGTCGTCGCCGATCTGGCTGCCGAACGGGAATTGCAGTGGGTAGGTCATTCCACCAGACGCCACCGCGAAGCAACCCGCGTCGGTCAGCGTCAGGGTTCCTGAAATCAGCGCCTCCATGGCTACGCTCGACGGCTCGCTCGCGACCATCGCAGTGGTTCCCCGAGCCTCCTGCACGGCGCCGGCACCGGCACCGGCACCGGAGCAGCCAACAACCGCCAGCGAGACCGCAACCAGTCCGACGGACGCGGCGAGCGTGCGCTTCATGAGGGGAGTCTCGCACGCCGCTCACCGTAGTAGCCATGCGTGACTCCGGCCGCGCCGCGGGCGGGCGTATGTTGCACTGACCGACCGTCACTCGGGCAAGCTCGTCGCGGAGCTGCCGCATCGCTCCTCGGCCGTAGGAGACTATGTCGCCCCGTGACAGAACGGCGTTTTCTCAGCCCGTCGCATCCGGCCGGTCGGGTCTCTTGAGCAGCCGCCCTCCGCTGATGAACCCGGGGATCGCGATCGGGACCAGAATCACCCCCGCGAGTCGCCACCAGAAGTCGTCCGGTATGAGCCAGCAGTACGCCCCCGCCAAGAACGCCGCAGACGCGAGGATGATCAACACGATGCCGAGCCTGCGCGAGGTCATGAGGCGACGATAGCGCGACCTCGCAATCCGAACTGCGCGATGCGAGATCGGTGCCGCGGAGTCGACCGTCCCTACAACAACCGGCTCACGCGCGGCAAGGGACCGGCGTTCGGACGCGCCCGGCAAATCAACGCAAGGATTCTTCAGTCAGCTGCGCTAGCGCCTGAACATCCGAACGACCGGACGAAGGATACACAAACTATGCACAGACGGCCGCTCCCCCGACCCGTAGATCGGGCAAGTCGTCCGTGGCAACTTCGCCTCGGTTCAGTTGAGTCCCGCATAGTGGTGTAGCGCGCGGTGGCCAAGCTCGTCGTTCATGACGTGAGCGCGGTCACCGTGTGATCCTTCGAGGAAACTCTCACATCCCACTCGAACGGAATCATCACGATGACCGCACCTCATATTGTCGACCCTGCGAGCGTGCTCGCTGAAGCCCTGTCCGACGCGTCGCCAGATCTGATGCGCAGTTTGCTGCAGACCATGATCAACGCGCTGCTGTCTGCTGACGCGGATGCCGTCATCGGCGCCGAATGGGGGCAGCGCAGCCCCGACCGCATGACCCAGCGCAACGGGTATCGGCACCGTGATCTGGACACCCGTGTCGGCACGATCGACGTCCAGATCCCGAAGCTCCGGCAGGGGACGTATTTCCCGGACTGGCTGCTCGAGCGCCGCAAGCGCGCCGAGACAGCGATGATCACCGTCGTCGCCGACTGCTACCTCGCCGGTGTGAGCACGCGTCGGATGGACAAGCTCGTCAAGACCCTCGGGATCCACTCCCTGTCGAAGTCGCAGGTCTCCCGGATTGCGGCTGAGCTCGACGAGCACGTCGAGCAGTTCCGGCACCGCCCGCTCGATGACGCCGGCCCGTTCACGTTCGTCGCCGCCGACGCTCTCTGACCAGTCTTCACACACTCGCCTGTGAGCACACCTCAGCCGCGCGGGTTCACCTGCGCGTGCACCTTCTGCGGCGCCCACCACCATCCGTAAACAGATCGGTTGCGGGAACGCGGGTCACGATACTGACCGCTGCGAGAGAGGACTACATTGAGCGAAGCCGCTCACAGCTCCCGCGACGCGAGCGATGACTGTGCCGTAGACGATCAGTTTCGAGCGATTGCGGAAACCTACAACCGGACGGAGACTCGGCAGCGGTCATGCCTAGGACATCGCTGGCGACGCCGGCAGACGATTTCACTAGGACGCTGCAAGCCAGCTCCGCCGCCGGCCATCGCGCACTCGCCCAGCGCGAATCGCTCTGTAGAGCTTCTTCGGGTTGGAGAGGATGGATACATGATCGAGGTATATGAGGTCGGCGTTACGGCGGGTGACGTGACGCTCCTCGCTCCCGTCTCGGTAGTGGCGAATCGGGGCGAGGCGCTGGTGGTGCGCGGAAGGAACGGGACCGGCAAGTCGACGTTGCTGCGAGTGCTGGCCGGTGCGCGTAAACCGTCGAGCGGGGTGGTGCGGATTGGTGGAGCTGCCGTCGTGCAGCGTGACAGTGGGTTCCGTCGGCGCGTCGCGTCGATGATCGGTCTGCCGCCGATGGCTCCCGACCTCACCGTGTTCGATCACGTCCTATTGGTTGCCACGACGTGGCTGGATGAGCCGGCTTCGGCGTCAGAGCTTGCACGTGGGGTGGTCGCAGAGTTGGGTTTGGCCGCGCTCGGGGAGCGGTTCCCTCACGAGCTGTCGTCTGGGCAGGCGCAGTTGTTTGGCATCGCGCTGGTGCTGGCCCGACCATTTGAGGTGCTGATTCTCGATGAGCCGGAACAGCGTCTGGATCCGGAGCATGTGCAGTCGGTGATTGACGTACTGGACGCGAGGCGCGGCCAGGGCGCGACATTGGTGATCGCCACACACAGTCAGGTCATCGCGGACGGGCTGGCCGATCACACGCTCGACTTGAATGGGGCGGCATGACCGGCCGCGCAACAGCAGCGATACGGGTGTGGCGTTCGCGTAACGTCCGCACTGGCACCGATCGCGCATACGCCGCCTACATGGTCTTCATGGTCGCCGTGGTGGCGGTGACGCCGATCGCGCGCGCCGTGTGGTTGAGCCTGACGAGCGCGGAAGGGATCGCGGTGCTCGCCTCGACCGCCGCTCCGGGAGTCACGGTGCTCACCGCTGCGGGCCTGTGGGCGGGAGCGCTCATCCTGGGCCGAGACCGTGGCCCCGCCGTATTGCCCCCGTTTCCGACCCACGCTCTCGCTACCAGCGACCTACCGAGATCTGACACGTTCCGCGGGCCTGTGCTGCGCGCTGGCGCACTCGTGACCGGACTGGCCACGTTCGCTGCCGGGCTGGTCGGCGGCAGTCTGACGAGTAATGGCCTGGCCGATCCGCTCAGCACGGCGATGTTTGCCGCGGTCGGCGCGCTCGTTGGCATCGTCGCCACCGTTGCCTGGCTCGCCGGACAAGTGTTCCCGCGCGCTGCGGTGCCGGTTGCACTCGGTGTCCTCGCGCTTGCCGCGTTCACCGCTGCCGTCCCGTTCATGCAGCCGTTCACCCCTTGGGGGTGGGTTGGGCTCGCATATCCCGGCAGCGGCTCGCCCCACACCCTCGTCGCGCTGACGGCGCTGACGGCCGCCCTCGTCGCCGCGGTGCCGGTGCTGCTGAATCGGCTCGGTCTCGCCGAGCTGATGGCGCAGGCCGCGCGGTGGGAGTCCGCGGCCACCTATGCGACCGGCATGGAGTTTAGCTCTGCCGTAACGATCTACCAGGGGGAGCCCCACGCGGGCCGCCGCCTCCGCGCCGTCCGAGCGATCCGGCGTCGGTCGGCGGTGTTCCTGATCCGTGACGCGATCGGGGCTGTCCGCACACCGGGTCGGCTCGTCGTCGGCGTCATCGCCCTCGCCACCGCCGGGACGCTCATCACGCTCGCTTTCGCACCCGCGATGCCAGGCTGGGCGCTTGGGGCCGCAGCCGGCCTGACCTTGTTCGGCGGCCTCGGCCCATTCACGGACGGCATCCGGCACGCCGCGAGTGTCGCGGCAGACTTCCCGCTGTACGGGATCAGCGACGAGCATCTGCTCGCCAACCATGCACTCTTTCCCTTGGCTGTGACGGTCGTCGTGCTCCTTACGGTTGTTGTCGTGTGCTCGTTTGTCACCGGGATGAGCGCCTTCGCGCCGATTCTCAGTTCGCTGGCGCTTGGAGTACTCACCCTGATGGCTCGCGTTGGCAATGCACTGAAAGGCCCACTCCCGCCGACGCTATTGGCGCCGATCCCGACGCCGGTTGGCGACCTCGGCGCAGCGGTGCGGATGATCTGGGCTCTGGATGCCGTGTTGCTCATAGCGTTTGCAGGCGCCGCGGCGGCCCTGGCGTTCGAGTCGCCCGTTCTGCTAATCGGTGTCGCTATTACTCTCGTCGGGCTAGTCGTCGCACGGTGGCGCCAGCGAACGTGATTCGTCTCAAGGGAACGAACGCCGCCAGCGACAGACTTGCCGAGTCGGGCGCGACGCGCGACTTCGCATCCGACCCGCGCGCGCTACTACCGCTCACTGAACGACGTCTCGAAACTCCGTACCGAAACCGTTTGTGCCGTTGGCGGTTTTCGATCTGGCACACGTTTCTGAGCACCGAGATCCGGTCGCACTGCGCTCCTCCCGGAAACGATCGTTCTCGAAATCGCTACATCGATGCCCTAACGACCGTAACGATGGCCGCTCGGCTCGCCCGCCGTTTCAGGCGGCGAACCGGCCTCCCAGGCTCGCCCGTCCAGCAGCGCGAGAAGGTCGTCCACGCTGTAGCCCAGCCGGCGCGCCTCCTCCAGCAGTGGTGCCACGTACTTCTCGTCGAATGAGGCGCTCCGTTCCCGGACGATCTCCTCCCGCGCTGCCGGGGACACGAAGAGCCCGATGCCTCTCCGCCTTTCGAGTAGTCCTCTGCGCGTGAGTCTGTTCGTTGCTGCAGCGGCTGTTGAAGATGAGATGCCGTATTCCGTCGACAACGCCCCCCACGATGGCACTTGCTCTCCGGCGCTCAGAGTCTCGGAGAGGATCCTGTCTTCGAGATCGCGGCAGACGGTCGCGGCTATCGGACGCTGTTCGCTGATCACCCCGTCACCTTCCCCTGTACGCGCTTCTTGCAGATCAACGCTTCGATTGCTGAGAGGTCGCCTGCTGTCGGTTCTGTCATTCGAACAGCAGGCGACACCTGATAATTGCGTGGTGGTGATCGGGACTCAAGGCGTCCAGTCACCGATCGGTGGGATCACCTCGAGACTCCAGGCCAGGAACACACCGGTCTCCTGCTGGAAGCTACCCATCGGCGTCACAGTCGGAGCGACATACGTTGTTTGCATCTTCTCTCACCTCCCTTCAGCTCTCGTCGGACGGGGTCTGGTCGGAATCTCGACACGGAAGAGTTCCCTGAGCTCGTCGCGTTCACCTGCTTCGTCGACGATTCGTCCTTCGGCTTCGGCCCAGGCGTGGGCCTGAAACGGGGGCTCGGCCATCACACCGACGCACCAGTCTGCCCACGAACCGCGCAACCGGCAGAGGAGCGCAAACCGCTGTCGAGCGGACGAGGCAAGCGGAACTTCCACGACAGGTCGTGCTGATTGTGGGGGCCTCATCCCGTGCGCGGCTGAGTACGGCGTAGGGCATCGACCGGCGGCATGTCCGCGCGCATCGCTCCAACGGTGCGGCCCTGAACGAACGGCACCAGCACCAGCGACCGCACGGGCGCGTACCCCAGCACTCCCGGAATCATGCTCAGAAACGCGCCTGCACTGGTGGCCTTGACGATCATGCTCATGGTCTGGGAATGTCAACCTGATCTGG
>NZ_DEPK01000083.1:1706-5746 GCF_002358725.1 Microbacterium sp. UBA3394 | reverse complement strand
GCGACACCGCGGCGGTTCTGGAATCCGACGACACCGCCGGCGATCGCCGCGTACGACATGTCGGACCACGTCGTCATCCACGACAGTGTGCCGCCGCCGTCGGTGCGGATCACGTCCTTCACCTCGGCCACGGTAGGTTGGGTCGCCGTGCCGAGGCCGGTGCGCCGGCGAACCGCGAACGCGCGACGCACCCACAGGATGTAGACGAGCATCAGCAGCCACATCACGGCGCTCGTCATCGCGAGTTCGGTCTCGGCGTCGATGACGGCCTCGAGCTGCGCTTCGCTGGCGACGATGATCACGGTGAGGACCAGGGCGCCGGTGAGCACGTTCAGCGACGCCAGCACGATGCTCACCACCCACGCCCATCGCCGGCCGCGGCGCATGCCGTTGGCGACGAGGACGATGATCACGACGTCGATCGCCGCATCGACGTAGCCGCCGGATGCCGGCTCGGTGGGACCGAACATCCCGTCGGTCGGAACGAGGAGCACGACCACCTGCACGGCGCCGATGACGACCATGCCGAAGAACGCCAGGAACCGCTGCTCCCGCACGCTGGAGCGCTGAATGGTGAGGGACCGATCGACGAACAGCACGAGCAGCACGGCGAGCAGATGCTCGACATCGGCGATATGGCCCCAGAAGAGCAGGGCGAGGAAGGACAGCGCGATCAGCAGCAGCCACGCGCGCACTCGCCAGGGAGAGACGAAGAGGCCGACGGCGGCGGCGATGCAGGCCATCGTGCCGCCCGAGGCGCCGACATCGAGCGCGGCGGCCTGCGTCTGCGCCCATTCCCACGGAGCCATCGCGGCCAGCCACAGCACGAGCGCCGTCGCGAGCACCGCGAAGGCCTGCCCGATGGCGTAGTAGAGGAGTGCGACGCGTGATCCGCGGCGATACTCCAGGTAGGCCATGCCGGCGAAGCTCGAGATCGTGAAGATGTAGACCCACGGCTGGTTGACGAAGAACGTGCCCGTCACGACCGTCCACCATCGTCCCTCGGCGAACGCCGGCAGGCCGTAGGCGACCGCATCGAACAGATCGTTCTCTTCGAACGGAGACCACAGTCCGCCCCACACCACGCCGACGATGAGGATCACGCCGATGAAGGTGAGAGTGGCGGGCATGCGCCGGATGACGGCGAAGACGGGGCGGGACGTTTTCGTCGAGGCCTCACTCATGGCCCTCACCCTATCGACCGGGGTGCGGCGCGGGTGGCCGCGGATCAGCGCCGTCGGATCAGTGGCCGTGCAGGCGGTCGTAGTCGGCGAGGGCCTTCGCGTCCTCGGCCTCGCGCATGGCGCGGCGCGCGGCGTCGAGCGCGGCGACCGGGTCGGCGGATGCGCGGGCATTGGCGAGCTCGCGCTGCGCGGAGCGGAGCCGCGATCGCGCGTCCGCGCTGCCGTGGGTGTGCGTGGCGACCGCCTCGGCCATCGCCACCGCGTTGCGGGCGGCCGCGAGGGTTCCGGGCAGGGCCGTGCGCGCGCCACGGAGTCGCTGCTGCGCCGTGCGGGCATCGCCCAGCGCGAGGTCGAGTCGATCGCGCAGCCGGGCGATACGGTCGATCGTCCACGTCGGGCGACGGGCGGCATCCCGTTCGAGGGCGTTCAGGTCCGCCTCGATCGCCCGCACCTCATCGGCCAGGCGATCGGCGTCGTCGGGGGGCAGCGACCCTCGCGACAGCACCGCCTGCCGCATCGCCGTGCGCGTGGCCTCGAACTCGCCCGAGAGGGCCTGCGAGGCCTGCGTGATGAGGCGATACGACTCTTCGAAGGCGCGGGCGTCGGCCTCGGCCTGGCGCAACGCGCGTTCCGCCGCTGCGATGTCGGCCAGGGCGTTGCGCGACGGGTCCTCGGCGGCCGCGGCCGCCGCATCGAGTCGCACCTGCGCTTCGGCGGCTTCGGTGACGGCGTTGGTCGCGGCATCCGACGCGGTGCGCCATTCATCCTCGGCGAAGCTCGCCGCGAGCTGATCCAGGAGCGGGGCGGGGTCGCCCATCGAGGCGCGCAGATCGTCGAGGCGCCGCCGCGTGGCGGCCAGCTGAGAGCCCGCGGTGACGTGGCGACCCATCCACTCGACGTGGTCCGAACGGGCGTGGCGGATGGCCGTGGCGGCCTTGTCGGCCTGCTCGCGGATGCGCGCGGCGCCACGGCGCACCTCAACCGGGGTCGCGGCCGGCAGGGAGATCGTGCGGTACAGGTCGAAACCCGCGTCGCGGGTGTGCTGCGCCGTCAGGCGCGCGCGTCGCAGCGAGGCCGGGGCGTCACCGCCGTAGAGCGCGCCCGACAGTCCCACCTCGAGCTCGAGCTCGGCGATCGCGTCGTCCAGGCGCACCAGAACCGCGCCCGCTTCGAGGCGCTCCGCCTCCGCGCGCTTCCGCGCGGCGGGAGAGCGACGTGCACGGCGCACTCCCCACACCAGCACGGCGACCGCCAGCGCCGTGACGCCGAAGACGACGATCGCCGGGACGACCCAGCCGATCACCGTGTCTGCGACGTCATCCATCGGCGTCGGTGAGGAGCAGCAGGTCGCGCAGCTGAGAAACGTCGTCGACGGCGGCCTGGGCGCCCTCGGCTTCGTGCGGCCAGCTGAATCCCCAGCCGACGAAGATCACGGGCACGTCGTGCGCCGCCCCGCCCTCGATGTCGTGGTGCCGGTCGCCGACGAGCACCGGTCGCGACGTATCGACACCGGCCGCCGCGAGCCGCCGCAGCGCCTCGGCGACGATGTCGGCCTTCGTGGCGAGCGTCTTCTCGTCGGGGGTGGACCCGACCGTGGCGGTGAAGCACGGGGCCAGATCGAAGTGGTCCATGAGTGCCGCGACCTGATTCTCGGGCTTGGAGCTGGCCGTCGCCTGCGGGATGCCGCACGCGTGCGCCTCCTGGATCAGCTCACCGACCCCCGGGAAGAGCTTCGCGCCGGTCGTGTATCCGTCGGCCTTGCCGAGCGTGCGGTAGAACGACACCGCCTCGGTGGCCTGCTCGGGGCTCATGCCGACGTTCGTCTGGAACGACTCGTACATGGGAGGGCCGATCCAGTGCACCAGCTCGGCGCGGGTCGGCTTGGGCTTGCCGAAGTGCTCGAGGGCCACGGTGAGGCGACGCAGGATGCCGTCGGACGCATCCACGATGGTGCCGTCGACATCCCAGAGGATGCAGGTCCAGGGGGAGCGTGTCGCCATGCTCCCAGACTACGGGGCCGGGAAGCGGCTTCGCGTCGGGAGCCGGCGCACGGGACCGCTCAGAACAGCCGCGGTGCGCCCGACTCGATGCCCTTCATGCCCTCGTAGTCGAGGGTGACGCAGCGGATGCCGCGGTCGGTGGCGAGCACCTTCGCCTGCGGCTTGATCTCCTGCGCGGCGAACACGCCCGTGACGGGAGCGAGGTGCGGATCGCGTCCGAGGAGTTCGAGGTATCGCGTGAGCTGCTCGACGCCGTCGATGTCGCCGCGCCGCTTCACTTCGACGGCGATCGTGCCGCCTGCGGGGTCGCGCAGCAGCAGGTCGACGGGGCCGATCGCGGTCGGGAATTCGCGGCGCACGAGCGTCAGGTCGTCACCAATCACGTCGACCTGCTCGGCGAGGAGGCGCTGCAGATCCGCCTCGACGCCGTCCTTCTGCAGGCCCGGGTCGAGACCGAGCTCGTGCGAGGTGTCGTGCAGCACCTCGTAGATCCGCACGAGCAGGGCGTCACCGCTCTTGGCGTGCGTGACCCGCCAGTGCTCGAGAACGCCGGCGCGCGCGGACTCCTCGTCGGGCTCTTCGACCTCGAGACGGCACGGGGGGCTCATCCAGTTGAGCGGCTTGTACGAGCCGCCGTCGGAGTGCACCAGGAGGCTGCCGTCGCCCTTGTGGACGAGCAGGCGCGTCGCGAGGGGCAGGTGGGCGGTGAGGCGCCCGGTGTAGTCGACCGAGCAGCGGGCGATGACAAGACGCACCCGACGAGCCTAAACCCGACCCGCACCCTCATGCGGGTGGCCTGCTCCGACGGTGGCGCCGGCGATGGGACGGGCGGCACCGGACGCGAGACCCGAGGCGA
>NZ_DEPK01000083.1:1364-1488 GCF_002358725.1 Microbacterium sp. UBA3394 | reverse complement strand
GCTCGGGGCGAGGATGAACAGCAGAATGCCGACGGCGGCCGTCGCCGAGAGCACGCGCAGGGTCGCCACCCGGCCGAAGCGATCCACAAGCGGGCCGCCAAACACGCGCACGACGGTCATGGAG
>NZ_DEPK01000083.1:0-1329 GCF_002358725.1 Microbacterium sp. UBA3394 | reverse complement strand
CCGAGCGCCGGCGGACCGGCGAGGAACGCCACGTAGCCGATCGTCGCCGCCGCGCTCACGCGGGCCGCGGCCTTGGCGGGGTCGTCGGCGGCAGCCGACATCCCGAGCGGGAACCCGAGCGAGGCGCCCAGACCCCACAGCGCCGCGCCGACGAAGACGAGGGGCAGGCTCGGGGCGAGGATGAACAGCAGGATGCCGACGGCGGCCGTCGCCGACAGCACGCGCAGGGTGGCCACCCGGCCGAAGCGATCCACGAGGGGACCGCCGAACACGCGCACGACGGTCATGGAGACGGAGAAGACCGCCAGCGCCGCGGCCCCGAGTGTGGCGCCGCCGCCGTGCTCCTCGCTGACGCCGAGGGCCAGCCAGTCGTTCGCGCCGCCCTCGGCGAACGACATCCCGAGCATGATCACGCCCAGCGCGTAGGTGCGCGGCTCGCGCCACGCCGACAGGGACAGGGCGAGTCGCGCCCGCCAGCCGGGCCGGTCGTCGACGGCGGGATCGCCCGCGACCTCGCGCCGCGGCACGTTGGCGAACGATGCTGCGGCGATCACGACCACGATCGCCGCGATCACGGCGGCATGCACGGCGACGGTCACGTCGAGGCCCGCGGCCAGCGCCCCGAGTCCCGCGCCGATCACGGTGCCGAAGGAGAAGAACGCGTGGAACAGCGGCAGGATCGTCTTGCCGGACTGGGACTCGATCGCGGCTCCCTCGACGTTCATCATGACGTCGACGGCGCCGTTGCCGAAGCCGAAGAGCGCGAGCCCGATGATGACCACGGGGAAGGATCCCCACACGTCGGTTCCGAGGCCGATGAGGACGACGCCGACGGCGAAGATCAGCATCGCGCCGAACATGCCGCGGCGGGTGCCGAAGCGGGCGATGATCACCGATGCCAGGGACAGCCCGACGATCGATGCGACACCCATTCCGAGCAGCAGCAGACCGATCTGGCTGTTCTCGATCCCGAGTGCGATCTTGATGTCCGGGACGCGCGACGCCCACGTCGCGATGCTCAGTCCGCTCGCGAGGAAGATCGCGAAGACGGCGGTGCGCCAGCGCACGTACTGCGCGCGGGTCAGGGGCAGATCCATGACGTTCATGGTACCGGCGAGACGATTCGGATCGAAACGATTCGAGACCGGGAAGGCCGGGCGCTACGATCGACGCAGGATGAGCGCGCGCAGAGCCACGATCGCCGACGTCGCCCGCGAGGCTGGCGTCTCGCCGTCGACCGCGTCCGTCGTCTTCAGTGGCAAGACCCCGGTCACCGAGGCGACGCGGGCGAAGGTGCGCTCCGCTGCAGCCCGCCTCGGCTACGCCGGA
>NZ_DEPK01000011.1:2923-3864 GCF_002358725.1 Microbacterium sp. UBA3394 | reverse complement strand
CGATCTCGAGGATGCGCCGCGCACGGGCGATGCGGGTCAGAAGGTGCAGGAACTTGCCGTTGACGGGAGCGACCTCGATAGACGGCAGGCCCGCCGCGTTCTGGTCGTCGACGGCGGCCTCGAGGGTGGGGTCGTGACCGACGAGGGTCTCGGTGAGGTAGCGATCCACGCGTCGCCAGGCGTCAGGTGTGGGGTCGACCATTCCCCCAGCAAATCCCTGCGCTCGCCCCACGTCAACCCGGCGACGAGGTGTCGTCAGCGGGGCGGGCGACCCGCATCCTCTCGAGGCCGACGATGACGACCATCACGATCCCGAGCAGCACCCAGCTGACCACGCCGAGCGGTCCGACGACGGCCATGTCGACGGTGGAGCCGGCGGCCGAGACCAGCACCACGAAGCCGGCGACGGCGTTCAGCGAGCCGTGCGCGAGTGCGGCGGGCCACACGGAATCGGTGCGCAGGCGAAGCCATCCGAGGAACAGTCCCCACATCACGCAGCCGCCGACCATGAACAGCACGCCGATGATGTCGGTGCGGCCGAAGTTGTAGCCGAGCAGGATGAGCGGGCTGTGCCATAACCCCCACGCCACGCCGGTGATCAGGATCGCCGGCCACGCGCCGAGGGGCATCAGGGCGGGTTGGAGCCAGCCGCGCCAGCCGATCTCCTCTCCTGCGGCGAAGACGCTGTTGATGACCGCCCCGAGGGGGATCTGCACCAGCTGCAGCACGAGCAGGAGGTGCAGGGGCGGCAGGGGCGTTCCCGCCGGCACCGCCGCCGCCAGCTGCGCACGGAACCCCGACAGCCCGGCGAGGTCGAGGTCGACCCAGCCGAAGGCCGCGGAGAGGAACACCGCGGCGACGACGATCGCGATCGGGACCACCAGCGCGATGCCGAGGTATCGGAACCACCGACCGAGCGGGCCGAGCGGCCAGATGCCGAG
>NZ_DEPK01000011.1:0-2540 GCF_002358725.1 Microbacterium sp. UBA3394 | reverse complement strand
CCGTCGGCGTGAACATCATCACCGGCAGGAGAAACGGCGCAGCCGGTGCCGCGAGCCCCGCCGGGTCGAGCCACAGCGGCAGTGCGACGAGCCAGGCGAGGCCGAACGAGAGGGCGAGGAAGACCGCGACCGGCACGACCCGGACCCGGGGCATCATGCAGTGCCTCCGTGGTCGCCGCCTTCGCCGCGCTCGCCGCGCTCGCGCAGGGCCAGGAGGAGACCGGCGGCCGTCGATGCATCGTCGACGGTGACGACGAAGGCTCCGCCCCTCGCGCGCTCGACCTCGAGGGCCTCGCTACGGCGCAGGACCACGCCGGTGCGTCCATCCAGTGCCTTCCGCAGTCCCCATCCGCCGAAGTCCGCCATCGGATTGATCGTGACCACCTTCACGTCGACGACCTGATCGAGTGACACCCGGAACCTCGGCACGCCCAGCAGGCTGGTCACGCTCAGTCCGTCGTGGTCGACGCGGACGCGGAACAGCATGGTGGCGAGGATGGCCGCTGTCACGACGACCGCCACGATCAGCAGGATCGGCCAGGCGCTTCCCGCGGTGGCGATGTCGAGCGCGGCGAGTGCGAAGAGGAGTACCGCCGCACCGACGAGCACCGCCATCCCGCCACTCGCGAGAGATGCGGTGCGCACCCAGACGGCGCGCTCGCCCGGCCCCAGGAGGACCGGTGTCGCCGGGCGGACGGTTCCGCCGCTCACCGTCAGGCGCGGCTGCGAAACCCAGGCCACGACTCCGACGACGATCCCCGTGGCGCCGCCCCAGACGAGTGGCCCGAGGATCCCGGCCGACTGCGTGGCCGCCGGCAGATCGACCTGCGCCGCATACGTTCCGGTGATCACGACCAGCACGGCACCCACGACGGCGGGAGCGAGCGAGCCGAGGAACCGCATCGTGGCTCCCCACTCCCCCTCGCGTGAACCGAGGAGGGCGAACGCCGACAGCACGAGCGTCATCCCTGTACCCAGTCCGGCACTGAGGGCCGGAACGGTCCACGGCGCCGCGTAGCCGTCGGGGGCGCCCGACACCGCCCAATGGACCGCGACGGGGTCGGGAACACGAGGCGCCAGCCACAGCTGGATCGCCACCGCCGCGACGGTCATCGCCAGCGGCAGGACGATGCCGAACCACACGAACGCGCGGCGCGCCCGGGTGAGTCGTTTCCGATCGTTCTCGGGAGGGGAGACGGTCATGACGGGTCCTCCTCTGGATCCACATCGGCCAGCAGCGAGGCGAGCACGCCCGGCGCGAGCCCGAGGCTCCGCGCACGAGAGGCGAGGGCGACCACGTCGTCGCGGAGCCGGCGCAATCCGTCGGCGGCCTCGGTGACGACCGCACCGCGGCCCCGCCTCATGTCCACGAGGCCCTCGTCGCGCAGCTCCTGGTAGGCACGCAGCACCGTGTGCAGGTTGAGGTCGAGCGAGCCGGCGACCTCACGCGCGGAGGGAAGCCTCTCCCCCGAGCGGATCTTCCCGGCGGCGATCGCGGTGCGCACCGAGGCGGCGACCTGTTCCCACAGGGCCGCGTCGCGTGATGGGTCGATCCGAATCAGCACACCGCTATTATACTTTCACTATAACAAATCAGAAACCCTGACCGGCGATCTGGAGAGCCCTTCGTCGCGGCTACCGCCACGGTCGCGGTCGCGGTCTCGGCCACGTCCACGTCCACGTCCAGCGTCCTTGCCACGCCCGTGCACTAACTCAGGCTGTACGGGGCTCACGACGGGTCCTCTCGGCATGTCGCCCCTCCTCCGCGCTTCCAGCCTGAGTTGGGGCCATACGCGAGGCGGAACGGGCGTCGGACGCCGGCACGCGGCGGCACGCCAGGGCGGCGGGGCCCTTCGTGACGGCCACGGTCACAGTCACGGTCACGTCGATGCAGGAATTCAGGCTGTGCGAGGCGCGGGACGCGTCTTGTCGGCGTGTCGCTCCTTCCCCGGGCACGTCCAGCCTGAGTTAGGGCCGAGCGGGAATGGAACGGGCGTCCGGTGCGGCACGCCAGGGGCGCGGCGGAAGGCCTTCGTGACGGTCGCGGCGACGTCCGTGCACGAACTCAGGCTGCGCGAGGTGCGAGACGCGTCCCGTCGGCGTGTCGCCCCGTCCCCGGCGCGTCCAGCCTGAGTTAGGGCCATACGCGAGGTGGAACGGGCGCCGGCACGCGGCGGCGCGCCGGGGCGGCGGATCCCGTCAGGAAGCGTCGCCGCGGGGGTGGCGTGTTGCGGCGCTGGTGCGACCGAACCCGAGGGAGCCGGCGACGGCGGGCAGCAGCGCCTCGGCTGTGCGGCGGTAGCCGAGCGCGCTCGGGTGGAAGCGATCAAGGCTGAACATCTCATCGGGTTGCGAGATGAAGAACGGGCCGACGGCATGCCGGAGCGAGACCGCATACGCGCCGGCGGCGACGGCCGCGTCCGCCTGCGCGAGTGCGAGCTGGCGCGACATGCGCGATCCGAGCGAACGAAGCGGCTGCGGCACCGGACGGAGGGCACCGAGATCGGGACACGTGCCGACGACCACCTGCGTTCCGCGCG
>NZ_DEPK01000010.1:0-2659 GCF_002358725.1 Microbacterium sp. UBA3394 | reverse complement strand
CGACGACCACCTGCGTTCCGCGCGTGCGGAGGCGTGCGATCGCCTCCGTCAGGTGCGAGACGGAGGTCGACACCGGCACGCGGTGCGTGATGTCGTTCCCGCCGACGACGATGACCGCGACGTCGGGTTCGTACTCGTCCGGCAGCTCATCGAGCTGCTCGCGGAGCGCCGATGACTCGGATCCGACGACCGCCACCGTGCGCAGGCGCACGGGTCGCCGCGCCCTGTTCGCGAGGCCCTTGGCGATGCGCGCCCCGAGCGTCTCCTTGCGTCGCGTCGCGCCGAGACCGGCGGCGATCGAGTCACCGAGGATCAGTAGTTCCAGCGGCTCGCCGTCGAGCTTGCGCCGCCACACCCGGTCCGCCTCGAGGGCATCCTCCCCCAGCGGCTTCCCGATCACGCGGCGGGCGTACGCCGCCTGCCGCGTCAGCGCGATGCGGACGACCACCATCGACGATACGACCGCCCCCGCGGCGGTCATCCCGACCACGACGCCCGTCCCGGCCCTGCTCATGCGCCGATTCGACCGGGTCGACGTGAACCCGGGCTGACGCCGCGGTGAACGGATGCGGCCAGACGCCTCACTCGAGCGGTTTGACCTCGAGGTCATCGATGTGCGCCCCGACGGTCACCGCCGCGAAGTGGGAGTACCCGTCCGCGGCAGCCCGCTCCAGCAGCGTCTTGAGGTTCCTCGGTCGCTGTTCGAGCCGCACCCGCTGACCGCGACGGATGAACGCGGCCTTCAGCGCGGCGAGCTCGGCGACCGGCACATCCCGGTCGTGCACGAGCACGATCGCCGGGGCCACCTGGCCGACCTGGTCCGCGACGAGGTCGACGATGCGCTCGAAGCCGATCGAGAAGCCGACGGCCGGCACCTCCTGTCCGAGGAAGCGTCCGATCATGCCGTCGTAGCGTCCGCCGCCGCCGAGCGAGTAGGGCACCGACGGGTGCGCGACCTCGAAGATGGTGCCGGTGTAGTACCCCATCCCCCGCACGAGGAACGGATCGAACGTCAGCGGCACACCGGCGCCGCGCGCGGCGGCGACAGCCGCGCCGATCTCACCGAGCGCAGCGACCGCCTCCCCATCCAGCCCCGCGGGCAGCGCGGCGCGGATCGCCTCGACGCCGAACCCGGATGTCTCTTCTGGCTCGCGCGAAAGGAAATCCGCGAAGGCCTCGACGGCCGCGAGCGCCCCGGAGCGCTCGAGCAACTCGGTACGGACCCCTTCCGGGCCGATCTTGTCGAGCTTGTCGATCGTGATGAGTACGCTCGGGCGCTCCTCGACAGGAAAGCCGAAGTGCTCGAGCATGGCATCGAGCAGACGCCGGTCGTTGATGCGCACCGAGCCGCCCTCGAGTCCGAGGGCGTCGAGGGTGTCCAGCGTCGCGGTGATCAGCTCCACCTCGGCACGGGTGGACGCATCCCCGATGATGTCGATGTCGCACTGCATGAACTGCCGATAGCGCCCCTTCTGCGGTCGTTCGGCTCGCCACACGGGCGCGATCTGCACCGCCCGGAAGATCGTGGGGAGCTGCCCGCGGTTGGTCGCATAGAAGCGCGCCAGGGGAACGGTGAGGTCGTAGCGGAGCCCGAGATCGGTGAGCGCCGCGGGGTCTTCGGCCGCCGCCGCGATCGCTTCGGCATTCAGCCCGCGCTTGAGCACGTTGAAGGCGAGCTTCTCGTTGTCGCCGCCGATGCCGGCATGCAGGCGCGCGTACTCCTCCATGACCGGGGTCTCGATCTCGTCGAAGCCGTGGGCGCGGTAGCGCTCCCGGATGACGGCGAGCACTCGCTCGCGGCGGGCCTTGTCTGCGGGGAGGAAGTCGCGCATGCCGCGCGGCGGGTTCACGGATGCCACCCGGCTATTGTTCCAGGTCGGCCGCCCCACCCTCTGCCGCACGCACGTCTGCGGTGAGCCCTCGCAGGCGCTCACGCAGGGCCCGCTCCGCATCCCAGCCGTTCTCGCGGGCCAGGGCGACGAGCGCGAGCAGCGCGTCGCCGAGGTCGTGCTCGGACTCGGGTCGTTTCGTCTCGGTCGCTCCGCTCCCTCGCTCAACGACCGGGGGGACGCTCGCTCCGCTCCCTCGCTCAACGACCGGCGGGGGGACGTGGGCTCCGCTCCCTCGCGGGGCGACGGGGGCGTCGGGGTCGCCGTCGGTCGCTCCGCGAGCGAAGCGAGACGAAACGCCCACGCCCACCTGCGCGGCCCTGCCGACGAGCTTCTGCGCGAGCGCGAGCGACGGCATGTGGTGCGATACTCCGTCCAGAACGGACTGCCGCTCGTGCTTCTCGGCCGCCTTCGCGGCGTTCCAGTGCACGAGGACCTCTTCCGGGGTGTTCGCCACGGCACCGGCGAACACATGAGGGTGCCGGCGCACCATCTTCTCCGTCAGTCCCCGGGCGACGTCGTCGATGTCGAAGGGGTCGTCGGCATCCCTCGAGGCGATCTCGGCGTGCAACAGCACCTGCCACAGGAGGTCGCCGAGTTCCTCCCGCATCTCCGCTCGAGGGCCCGCCTCGATCGCGTCGATGAGCTCGGCGCTCTCCTCCACGAGGTACGGCACGAGTGCGCGATGGTCGATCTGCTGCGTCCAGACGCACCGGTCCCGCACCGCGCGCATCGTGTCGGCGGCTTGTCGGAGCGGATCGCTCAGGCGG
>NZ_DEPK01000098.1:5242-5368 GCF_002358725.1 Microbacterium sp. UBA3394 | reverse complement strand
GCGAGCACTGAGGCGGGGGACTGGCTGCAGGTAGAGACCGACCAGGGTATGCGGTGGGTGCCCCGCGGATCCGTGCGCCAGGTGACAAGCGAGGAACTGTGTGCCGAGCCACCGGCCGACGCGACG
>NZ_DEPK01000098.1:4662-4923 GCF_002358725.1 Microbacterium sp. UBA3394 | reverse complement strand
GACGCGACGTCGGCGATGAAGACGTACACGTTCCTCGCAACAGCGACGGCGCGGACGGCGCCGTACGCGGAGTGCGCGTCGGGTGTAGTAGAGGTGGCCGCCGGCACGGTGGCGACGGCGGTGGAGGTCAACGGCGCGCGTGACTGGCTGAAGCTGCGGCTTGCCGAGGGCGACCTCTGGGTGCCGCGCGATGCGGTCCGCTACGCCACATCGGGAGAATCCTGCGCTCAGCCGGCTGACGCGACGTCGGCGATGAAGACG
>NZ_DEPK01000098.1:0-4381 GCF_002358725.1 Microbacterium sp. UBA3394 | reverse complement strand
AATCCTGCACTCAGCCGTCTGACGTGCGATCGGCGTACAAGTCGTACGTCGTGCGGAGCGAAGGATCGATAGCCCGGAGCGCGCCTTCTCTCGAGTGCGGCCGTGGTGTCGTCGAGATGTCCGCGGGAACGGTGCTCACAGCCAAGGCGGTGACCGCCGATCGGCAGTGGCTGCTGTTCGAGTCCTCGTCGGGCGAGGATCTCTGGCTTCCGCGCGACGACGTGGACTATCAGTAGGGCTGGCCTCCTGTCCGCACGACGTCCTCCCATCCGGCGGGCGCTAAGATTCCCCTTGGCCTCCGTACCTCCGCCGACCCGACACCGAAGCTTTCTGCATTGAACACAGCGATCGACCTCTCCGAATACGACGTCCCTGGCCGCGGCCGCGGGATTCTCGACGTTTTCCAGTGGGGATATCTTCTGCGCCTGCTCGTGCGCAAAGGGACGGCTACGCGATACCGCAATTCGGTCCTCGGCTGGACGTGGTCCTATGTCAAGCCGGCCGCCCAGTTTGCCGTCTACTACTTCGTCATGGGAATCGTGCTGCGGGCGCATGACGACGTTCAGTACTTCGCGATCTATCTCTTCGCCGGCGTGGTGATCGTCAACCTCTTCAATGAAGCATTCGGCAATGCCACCGACTCGATCGTGGCCAACGGTTCGCTTGTCCGGAAGATCTACCTTCCCCGCGAACTGTTCCCCATCGCGGCGATCATCGTCGCTCTCATCCACTTCCTCCCGCAGCTCGCGGTTCTCCTTCTGGTCTGCATCGTGGTGGGATGGACTCCCACCTTCGCCGCGCTCGGCGCTGTGCTGCTCGGTACGGTGATCGTCGTGACATTCGCGCTCGGCCTCGGACTGTTCTTCAGCGGACTCAACGTCCGATTCCGTGACGTCCAGAACTTCGTGGAGATCATTCGGATGTTCTCCACCTGGACATCTCCGGTCCTGTACCTCTGGACGTTCGTCGCGGCGACTCTTCCCGCGTGGGCGTTCGGCATCTACATGATGAATCCGCTCACGATCGCCGTCGAGCTGTTCCATGTGGGGTTCTGGGAGCAGACGGTCACGCAGAGCCACGGGCTGCCTCCCGCGTTCTGGGAGTATGCAGCGATCGCAATGGGCATCTGCGTAGCGATGCTCTTCATAGGCCAGTTCACCTTCCGCCGTTTCGAGCGCTCATTCGCACAGGACCTCTAAGTGACGAACCAGATCACCGCGCAGACGACCGCGAAGCCCTCGATCATCCTCGAGCACGTGTCGAAGCGCTTCCTCCGCAGGAATTCGCATTCCTTCAAGGAAGCGTTCATCGGCTGGATGAAGAAAAAGAAGGTGCGCGCCGACACGTTCACCGCGCTCGATGACCTCAGCTTCCAGGTCGGCGAGGGCGAGGCCGTCGCTGTGCTGGGCCTGAACGGCTCGGGCAAGTCGACGACCCTCAAACTCGTGTCGGGTGTGCTCGAGCCGGATTCCGGCCAGGTGTACACGCGCGGCCGTGTCGCGGGACTCATCGAGGTGGGCGCCGGGTTCCATCCCGATCTGACCGGAAGAGAGAACGTCTACCTCAATGCCGCCATTCTCGGAATGAAGCGCAAAGAGATCGACGAGCGATTCGACGACATCGTCGCCTTCTCGGAGATCGAGGAGTTCATCGACCAGGAGGTCAAGCACTACTCCTCGGGGATGTTCATGCGACTGGCGTTCTCGGTGGCCATTCATGTCGAGCTCGATGTGCTCCTTGTCGACGAAGTGCTCTCAGTGGGTGACGCACCGTTTCGGGCGAAGTGCGCCGCGAAGATCAAGGAACTCACTGCTCAGGGCATCACGATGCTGGTCGTCAGCCATGACATGGTGATGGTCCGCGAACTTTGCGATCGAGGAATCCTGATCCGAAAGGGCAAGCTGGAGTTCGACGGACCGATCGATGAAGCTGTGGAACGCCACGCGGCCCGGTGAGGCACCCGATCGTGACTCTTGAGTCGGATGTCCCGTGTAGGGCCCATCGTGCCTGAGAGCACCGTGGACGTCGGAGGCGTCGACTGCTTTCGCTGGGTCGGGCGCGACTCCTCCCAAGGAGGAAATTTCGGCGACGAACTGGGACCGATCATCGCGGCCATCCTGAGCGGGCAGCGAATCCGGGACGGCAGGGCGACGCCAGAGGCAGACCCGCGACCGCGTCTCCTGTCGGTAGGGAGTGTCCTCCAGTTCGCGCGCGATCGTGACGTGGTGTGGGGCGCGGGAATCAACGGGAAGGTCATCCCCCCGCGATATCCACGGGAGCTCGACGTCCGTGCGGTGCGTGGGCCGATCACCCGCACCGCTCTGCTGTCACGGGGGATCGAGGTGCCTCCGGTCTACGGGGACCCCGCGCTCCTGCTTCCTCACCTGCTGCCCGACCTGTCGAGCCGACGGGGGACCGGCGGCCGCGTCGTCGTGCCGAATCTCAACGAGCTCGACCGCTTCGAAGGCCCTGAGGTCGTCAGTCCGCTGGGTGAGCCTCTCGAGATCGTCGGCAGAATCGCTTCCGCGGATTTCGTCACTGGGACATCCCTTCACGCGCTCATCATCGCGGATGCGTTTGGGGTCCCCTCTCGCCCGATCGCACCGAAGGCCGAGCATCCGCTCAAGTACCTCGACCACTACTGGGGCACAGGACGCCACGATGTGCAGTTCGCAGCGTCGACCGCCCATGCGTTCCAGCTCGGCGCCGTCGGTCCCGCGGTCGCCGATCTTGCCGCCCTGCGCCAAGCGTTTCCGTCGGACCTCTGGTCCGCGCAGACGTCGCACGCCGGGACCTCGCAGGCTTCGAACCTCGTGCACGGGGATGGAGGACCGGGCGGTATCGATGTGTCGGTCGTGATTTCAGGACCCGGATCGAGCGAACTCGTCCAGACGCTGGAGTCTCTCTCGACGCAGGACCTGCCCGGGGCGGAAGTGATCGTCGTCACAGACTCGCGCGACTCACGACCCCCGACGGGTGCGACCCCGCTCATTGCCGCGCCCGTCCATCACATCGAGCCTGCCGGTGGCGAACCGGCCAGGCAGGCCGCGCTCCGCACGGCCTCCGGTCGCTGGGTGGTCTTCTACGATGCCGGTGACATCGTGCCCCCCGATCTCGTTCGCAGTATCGGGCAGCGGCCCTCGGTGCGCGGGTCCGACGTCGTCATCGGTGACCGGCTCGCCTTCTCGGCAAGCGCCACGTTCCGCCCGCGGGAGGCTCTGTCCTCCTCACCTGGGCCTTCCCCGCGGAGTTCGATCTCCGTCGACACGCTGTCACCGGCCGCGCTGCGCCGTCGTCTCTGTGGAACCGCGTTCGCGCGCGAACTGCTCACACGGGCCGACCTCCCGTTCGGATGCGAGCCTGATGGCGCAGACGCCGTTTCGATGCTGATGGCGCTGGTCATCGCCGGTTCTGTTGACATCACCTCTGATGTGACCTGTCTGCACCGGATGCCGACCGGCGTGCGCGCAGACCGCGAAGGGCTCATGCTGGACGACGATCTGGGAGCGCTATTGCGGCGCGAACTGGGGCTCGCCTGCGTGCACGCCGTGTCGTCACTGGAGACTGACGCGTACCGCTCTGACACATATCGGTGCGAGATCGCTCCGAGGCTCGTAGATGTGCTCCTGAACCCGGGCCCTCTCGTGATCGCCGACCCGAGTCTATCCGCGACGGTCGCGCTTCTCGTCGCTGCGATGCCGCTTCCCTCCGAGTCCGACCCGCTCGAGCTGCTGATGTTCCGGCTCCTGTCGGCGGGCGAACCGAACGCCGCCGCGGCGACGGCGACGCTGATCCGCGACCCGCGCAGTCCCGTCGCCGTCAAACTCGGCCTCTGGACCGAGATCCTCCTGGCAGTCGAGCGCACGCGGCTCGATGTTTCCGGAATTGCAGACACGGCGGTCGAGTCGGTCCGCGCTGTTCTCGGGACCACTCCCGCCTCCACGGCCGACATGGCTGTCGGATGGGCTGGACTCGCCCGATCGGCGCGGAAAGTGCTCGGCGGCGACGCGGTGGATCCGATCCCAGAGTCGGCGCTCATCGGCGACATCGACATGTTGCGAGCAGCGCTCGGCGCGCGGCGGCGGCTGCGCGGGCGGTTATCGATCACGCGTCCTCGCTGGAACGCGCTTCGTTTCGCGGTGCATGTCCAGTGTCCTGCCGACGGTGTGAGCGTGGCTCTGTTTCCCATCGGTGCGGCGGGACCGGCGATTCGGCTCTCTCGCCACGCGCAGTCGAACTACGCCCCGGGCGATCGCAGCATGACGCTGAGCGCTCGCTCCATTCCTCTGCACGCCCTCTTCGGCCTCGGGCTGTGGGACGACGACATCGGCGCCTGCGTCGGGGTCGAGGTCGACGTGCACGAGCTCGCGCCGCGGCGGCG
>NZ_DEPK01000115.1:0-6717 GCF_002358725.1 Microbacterium sp. UBA3394 | reverse complement strand
CGGCACCGAGATGGCCCAGCGGCGGCTGCTCAGCCGCCTCGCGCACGACGAGATGGAGGCGGGCGCCTTCGACCTCGAAGCGCTGCGGCGTACGCTCGGCGACGAGTCCGTCGGCGCGCGAGCGTTCGGTCCGTTCAAGGACGACCTCGTCGGAGAGCTCGGCACTCTCGGCTACTACGTCAACGAATTCGGGATCGCCGACGTCGTGATGCACATCGCCATCGCGGCCGACCGCGTCGCGCAGGACCGCGGGCTGGATGCGATCGCCCACGATGCGCAGGAGTCGCACGAGGCGGTCGAGGCGCTGATCGGACGCCTTGCGGAACAGCATCTCGGCGTGACCCTCGGTGCGGGAGACCGGTTCCACCTTGCGACCCTCGTCCTCACCCGCGTCGTGGCGCCGGGTGCGTCGGCGCCGTCGGTGCGCGGCCGCCTGGACCCCGAGGTGGAGCGGGCGGTCCGCGAGATCGTCGAGCGGGCCGCCGCGCAGTTCCTCGTCGACATCGCGCACGACGACTTCATCCTCCGCTTGGCGCTGCACGTGCAGAACCTGCGCGCGCGGGCGAAAGAGCAGGCGTGGTCACGCAATCCGCTCACCCGATCGCTCAAGTCGACCTACCCGATGATCTTCGACGTCGCCGTCTTCATCGCGAGCGGCTTGAACACATCTCTCGGAATCCCGCTGCTCGACGACGAGATCGCCTACATCGCGATGCACGTCGGCGGGCGACTCGAGCGGAGCCGCCGCGCCGACCAGCTGCTGACCGCGACGATCGTGTGCCCGGGGTATTACGAGCTGCACGAGCTGCTCCGATCGAGCGTCGACCGATCGCTCGGACGTGCGATCGAGGTCGTCGGGGTCGAGACGCGCGCCGATCCGGACTGGCGCTCGATCGACACCGATCTCGTGCTGACCACGATCGATCCGCCGACGCCGAACGACCGGGTCGTCCGCGTGCAGCCGTTCCTCACCGAGAGCGACGTGGAACGGGTGCAGGCGGCAGCCGGTCGCGTGCGCCGGGGGCGGCGCCTGGCCCGACTGCGCGCCGACATCGAGCGCTACTTCGATCCGTCGGCCTTCGTGCGCGGGCTCGACGCCGGCGCAGGGGAGGAGGGCGTCATCCGGGCCCTGGGCGGGCGGCTCGTCGATCTCGGCGTCATCGACCCGGAGTACGTCGACCGGGCGATCGAGCGCGAACAGCTCTCGTCGACCGCCTTCACCGACGCCCTCGCCGTGCCGCACGCGATGGGCATGACCGCGTCGCGCACCGCCATCGCGATCGGCATCGCGGACCCGTCGATCCCGTGGGGCGACGGGCGCGTGCAGGTCGTGGCCCTCGTGGCCTTCTCGGAGAACGATCGAGAGGCCTTCCAGACCGTCTTCGAGCAGTTCGTCGAGGTCTTCAGCGAGCGTGAGAGCGTGCACCGCATCGTGCGGCGCGGCACCGACTTCACGCCGTTCCTCGACGAGCTCGTCGCCGTGATCGACGGCTGATCCACCCATCTCCGCCGCTCGGGCCCCGCTCCGGCCGCCGCCCTTCCTCACGGGCCGCGGCCGCCCTGCTCACGCATCCGCCGCCCGGTCTCGGCCGTGCATCCGGCATCGGCCGCGCCGCGCCGGCCGCCCTGGCATCGGCCGAGCCGCTTCGCACCCCTGCCAGCTGTGCCCTAACTCAGGCTGCGCGGCCGTCATCCAGGCCGACACGCCGTCGGAGGAGTTCCTGAGCCTGAGTCGCGGCACGGCCGACGGCAAACGCCGCGCGACGCCGGGCGCTCCCGCTGCCGGGCTTGTTCGGCCAAGGTCCCGCGCCCGGCTCGTTCTGTGCCGCCGCGCATCCCCTGCCAGCTGTGCCCTAACTCAGGCTGCGTGGTCGTCGATCCGGTCGACACGCCGTCGGGAGCGCCTCTGAGCCTGAGTCGCGGCACGTGGTCGACGGTGAACGCCGCGCGACGCCGGGCGCTCCCCGCTTCCGGGCCTCTCCGCCCGAGACCCCGCTCGCCCGACTTGTCCCGTGCCGCAACTCAGGCTGCGCGGGCTTCACCGAGGGCGACACGCCGATGGCCTGGGCGCTGAGCCTGAGTCAGGGCCCGACCGGCCGATCGGTAGTGCGTCTGAAGTTGCGAGGCCTTCAGCCCTACCTGCCCCTCACGACCCACCGCCGGGCTTGCCCGGTTGTCCCGCGTTCTGCACCGGGGCGGCCTGTGACGCAGCTCAGGCTGCCGCGGCCGTCACGGGCTCGACACGCCGACGGCGGAGCCGCTGAGCCTGAATTAAGGCACGTGGATGCGGGCGAACGTCTCAAGCGCGCCGCGACGCAGGGCGCCTCAGGCCGTATCGCGGCACCACCGCCCCAGGTCGCCCCACCGCCCCAGGTCGCCCCACCGCCCCAGGTCGCCCCAGGCGACGGGGCGGCTCAGGCGAGGCTGTCGAGCAGCGCGCGGGCGCCGTCGGCCAGCGCGCGAAGGCGCGACTGCGCGTCGCCGGATGACTCGGCGCGCACATCGAGGTAGACCTTCAGCTTCGGCTCGGTGCCGCTCGGCCGCACGATCACGCGGGATCCGTCGTCGAGCCACAGCCGCAGCACGTCGCCCGGCGGCAGGCCGTCGACGCCCTCGAGCAGATCGTCCACCTGCTCGATCGGCACGTCTCCCACGGTGTGCGGATGCTGCTTCCGCAGCGCCGACATCATCTCGCCGACCGCCGCGACGTCGTCGGTGCGCACGGAGACCTGATCGCTCGCGAACACCCCGAAGGTCTCGTCGAACTCCGCCAGCAGGTCGCCGAGCGTGCGGCCTTCGCGGCGCGCATCGGCGGCCAGCCCGAGCACCGCGATGGCGGCGGAGATGCCGTCCTTGTCGCGCACCGTCTCCGGATTGACGAGGTAGCCGAGCGCCTCCTCGAATCCGTAGACGATTCCGGGTGCCCGGGAGATCCACTTGAAGCCCGTCAGCGTGGCGTGGAAGTCCAGCCCGTGCGCGTCGGCGATCGCCTTCAGACCAGGCGAGGAGACGAGCGAGCACGCCAGAGACGGCCGCGCGGCCGCTGCCCCACCCTCGCCCTCGCCGCGCGCCGTTACCAGGCGGGCGGCGCGCCAACCGAGCAGCAGCCCGATCTCATTCCCCGTCAGCCGCCGCCACCCGCCGTCGGGGTCGGGCAGTGCGACGGCCAGTCGATCGGCGTCGGGGTCGTTCGCGATCACGAACTCGGCGCGCGCCTCGTCGGCCGCGGCGAACGACAGGTCCATCGCCCCCGGCTCCTCCGGGTTGGGGAAGGAGACGGTGGGAAAGGATCCGTCCGGCTCGATCTGCTCGCTCACGACCACCGGCGCCGGGTATCCGGCGCGGTCGAGGATCGCCGACAGCGTCTCCCATCCCACGCCGTGCATGGCGGTATACACCCAGGTCATCCCGTCCGCGCCCGCCGGTGCGGGAGCGACAGCGGCCGTCGCTTCGATGTACGCGTCGACGACGTCTTCGGATGCCGTTTCGAATGCCAGCGAGCGGGGGAGGGCGGCGATGTCACCGGCGTCGGCGACGCGCTGGATGTGCGCGGCGATCTCGGCGTCGGCGGGGCTGACGATCTGCGACCCCTCGTCGTCGCCGCCGAGATAGACCTTGTAGCCGTTGTCGTTCGGCGGGTTGTGGCTGGCGGTGACCATCACCCCGGCCGCGGCGCCCAGATGGCGCACGGCGAAGGCGAGTACCGGCGTCGGCAGCAGCCGCGGGAGCAGCACGGCCCGGAGGCCTGCGCCCGCGAAGATCTCCACGGAGTCGCGCGCGAAGACGTCGGAGTTGCGACGCCCGTCGTACCCGACGACCACGAGCGGAGCGTCGGGCCGGAGTGGTGCCGGCTCAGCGACGTCGTCGGCCGCGGCATCCACACCCGCCCGCTCGGCGAGGTAGGCGGCCAGCCCCGCGGCCGCCTGGACGACGAGCACGCGGTTCATGCGGTTCGTGCCCGCGCCGAGCTCGCCGCGCAGGCCCGCCGTGCCGAACGCCAGCCGTGTCGCGAACCGGTCGTGCAGCGCATCGAGCGCATCGGCATCGCCCACCTCGGCGCCCTCGAGCAGTGCGCGCAGCTCCGCCCGGGTGTCGGGGTCGGGGTCCTGGGCGAGCCACGCGCGGGCGCGCTCGAGCAGATCTTCGTGTGCGGTGCTGTCCATGGCGGCCTCCTCGTCGCTGGGAACAGAGCTCTCGTTCGGCGTCACAGGGCCGCCACGACCCGCGCCAGCAGGTCGCTGATGACGGGCTCGGCCTCGCGGCCCGCTTCGATGACCTCGGCATGGCTGAGCGGGGTGGTCTGGATGCCGGCGGCCATGTTGGTGATCAGCGAGAACCCGAGGATCTCCATGCCCGCCTGACGCGCCGCGATGGCTTCGAGGGCAGTGGACATGCCCACGATGTGCCCGCCGATGGCCTTCGCCATCTGCACCTCGGCGGGCGTCTCGTACTGGGGGCCGCGGAATTGGCAGTAGACGCCTTCGTCGAGGCTCGGGTCGATGCGGCGCGCGACATCGCGGAGCCGCGTCGCATACAGATCGGTGAGGTCGATGAACGTCGCCCCCTCGAGCGGGGAGGCACCGGTGAGGTTGATGTGGTCGCTGATCAGCACCGGCTGCCCGGGGTTCCAGGTATGACGGATGCCGCCCGCGCCGTTGGTGAGCACCATGGTCTTCGCGCCGGTCGCCGCGGCCGTGCGCACGCTGTGGACGACGCGGCGCACGCCGTGGCCTTCGTAGAAGTGGGTGCGGGCGCCGATGACCAGCACGCGGCGCCCGTCGGCGGTGAGGATGCTGCGGAGGGTGCCGACGTGGCCTTCCAAGGCGGGCTTGCTGAATCCGGTGACCTCGGGCGCGGGGATGGTCGCGGTGGTCTGGCCGATGAGGTCGGCGGCTTTGCCCCACCCGCTGCCGAGGGTGAGGGCGATGTCGTGGGACTCGACACCGGTGAGCCGAGCGATGTCGGCGGCGGCGGCCGCGGCGACCTCGAACGGGTCGGTGTCCGGGTCGTCGAGAGGATTCAGGGGCTCATCGTGCATGCCCCCACTCTAGGAACGTGCCCACGGTCCCGCCAGGAACCGGCGTTCGTGGCGCGTCCCCCGGACTGGAACAATGGGGGGCATGTCGTTGAGCTTCGAGCAGACCCAGAGCGTCGCGATCATCGGCGGCGGCCCCGGCGGGTACGAGGCGGCGCTGTCCGCTGCCCAGCTCGGCGCCGACGTCACCCTCGTGGAACGGGCCGGAGTCGGCGGGTCGGCGGTCATCACCGACGTCGTCCCGTCGAAGTCGCTGATCGCGACCGCGGATGCGGCGGTGGCGATCTCCGAGGCCGGCGATCTGGGCGTGCAGCTGTTCGCCAAGGGCGCCGACGGCAAACCGCTCAAGCCCGAGATCGCGATCAACCTCGCGGCGGTCAACCGGCGCCTGCTCTCTCTCGCCCGCCAGCAGTCCGACGACATGCGTGCGCAGCTCGCCGAGGCGGGCGTGCGCATCATCAACGGTCACGGCCGCCTCGAGGGCGATTCCGCGGTGGTCGTCTCCACCGGCCCCGGCGGCACCGACTTCGACCGCGTCGAGGCGGACACGCTCGTCGTGTCGGTGGGAGCGTCGCCGCGCGAACTGCCCACCGCTCGCCCCGACGGCACGCGCATCCTCACCTGGACGCAGCTGTACGACATGAAGGAGCTGCCCGAGCACCTGATCGTCGTCGGCTCCGGCGTGACCGGCGCCGAGTTCGCCTCGGCCTACATGAACCTGGGGTCGAAGGTCACGCTCGTGTCGTCCCGCGACCAGGTGCTCCCCGGTGAGGATGAGGATGCGGCGGCCGTGCTCGAGAAGGTCTTCAAGCGCGGCGGGATGACCGTGCTGTCGAAGACCCGTGCCGAGAAGGTCGAGAACACCGGCGACGGTGTGCGCGTGACCGTCTCGGGCGGGCAGGTCGTCGAGGGCAGCCACTGCCTGCTCGCGGTCGGATCCATCCCGAACACGAAGGACATCGGCCTCGAGGGCGCAGGGGTGCAGATGACCTCGTCCGGTCACATCCGCGTGAACCGCGTCGCCCGCACCTCGGTGCCCAACATCTACGCCGCCGGCGACTGCACGACGTTCGTCCCCCTCGCATCCGTCGCCTCGATGCAGGGGCGGCAGGCCGTCTTCCACGCGCTCGGCGACGTGGTGATTCCGCTGGAGCAGCGGCGCATCACGGCGAACATCTTCACCGCCCCCGAGATCGCCACGGTGGGCTACTCGGAGCAGGACATCGAGAACGGCGTCATGCGCGGCGTGGTGCACAAGCTGCCGCTCGCGGCGAACCCGCGCGCGAAGATGCAGGGCATCAAGGACGGCTTCGTGAAGATCATCGCCCGGCAGGGCAGCGGCACGGTGATCGGCGGTGTGATCGTCGCGCCGAAGGCATCGGAGCTGATCTATCCGCTGGCGATCGCGGTGGAACGGCGCCTCACCGTCGACCAGGTCTCGCGGGTGTTCGCGGTGTATCCGTCGCTGTCGACGAGCATCACGGATGCGACGCGTGCGATGCACATCGTCGACCGCAGCGAAGACGAGGACTGACCCTTCGCGCGGGTCCCGTCCTCCGGTCGTTGAGCCCGCGAACCCCTTCCTCCGGTCGTTGAGCGAGCGCAGCGAGACGAAACGTCGCCACGTTTCAACGTCGGAGATTCGGCCCGACGTCGGACCCAGATTCATACGGTCGTTGCAT
>NZ_DEPK01000238.1:0-2757 GCF_002358725.1 Microbacterium sp. UBA3394 | reverse complement strand
GCAGGTGATCTTCGCCTTCCAGACCTTCACGCAGGCCTACGTCGTCTCCGGCGGAACCGGGGGACCCGCCGACTCGACGATGCTCTACACCCTGCTGCTGTATCGGGTCGGGTTCCTCGAGTACGACATGGGCTACGCCTCCGCGATGGCCTGGTTCCTCCTGGTGGTGATCGCGGCCTTCACCGCATTCAACTTCTGGCTCTCGAAATTCTGGGTGTTCTACGATGACTGAAACCGAGCTGATCACGACCGGCCGCACCGACCGCTCCCGTTCACCGCGCGTGCGCGACTCCTCGTCCTTCCGCACCCGCCGTCTGGTGTCGGCGATCTTCAAGCACATCGGCCTCATCGTGCTGTCGATCATCATGATCTATCCGCTGCTGTGGCTCGTGGCGTCGAGCTTCAAGCCGAACGACGACATCTTTCGCGACCTGACGATCTTCCCCACCGACATCACGTTCGAGAACTACACGAACGGCTGGAACGACCTTCAGTTCCCGTTCGGCGTGTTCCTTGTCAACTCGACCGTGATCGCCCTGGGTGCGATCATCGGGAACCTGATCTCGTGCTCGCTCGCCGCGTATGCCTTCGCCCGCCTGCGGTTCGTCGGCCGCACGCTCCTGTTCGCCATCATGCTCGCCACGATCATGCTGCCCTTCCAGGTCGTGCTGGTTCCACAGTTCACGATCTTCAAGGAGCTCGGCTGGCTCAACACCTTCCTGCCGTTGATCGTGCCGAAGTTCCTCGCCGTCGACGCCTTCTTCATCTTCCTGATGGTGCAGTTCATCCGCGCTCTGCCCAACGAGATCTTCGAAGCCGCCCGCCTGGACGGCGCCGGTCACACCCGCCAGTTCCTACAGATCACCCTTCCGCTCATGGTGCCCGCTCTCGCGACCGCGACGATCTTCACGTTCATCTGGACCTGGAGTGACTTCTTCTCACCACTGATCTACCTTCGGCTCCCTGAGACCTTCCCGGCGTCGGTCGCGCTGAAAGGCTTCATCGACGCGCAGTCGACCTCGGATTACGGATCGATGTTCGCCATGTCCGTCGTCTCGCTGGTTCCGCTGTTCATCGTGTTCCTCGTCGGTCAGCGTTACCTGATCAAGGGATTCGCGACATCCGGAATCAAGTAGTCTCCCGTTCAGCGTGCCGAAGGATGGTGCCCCGTGAGCAATGATCGACTCGCCGTGACGATCACAGACGTCGCCCGACGGGCTGGGGTGTCTCCCGCGACCGTGTCGCGCGTGTTCAACGACCAGTTCCGGGGGGACGTCGAGACGGCGCAACGCGTGCGGTCGGCCGCGACCGAACTCAGCTACACCCCGAATCACCTGGCGCGAAGTTTCGCCCGCGGCAAGACGAGTGCGGTCGGCTTCCTCGTTCCCGACCTGGCCAACCCGGTGTTTCAGGCGGTGCTCACCGGGCTCAGCCTCGCTGCCGGAGACGATGGCTATCGCGTGCTGGTGGCCGACTCCGCGGAATCCATCGACGATGAGCCCCTGCTGGCGGGAGAGATCCGTCGCCGATGCGATGCGCTGGTGCTGTGCGCACCCCGCATGGAGGACGACATCCTCGCGCAGACCGTGCTGGATCTCGCCCCGGTCGTGCTGACGAACAGATCCAACACCGTCATCGACGCACCGACCCTGTCGGCGGATTCGCGAACCGGATTCGAGAACCTCGCCCGCCACCTCTACACGCTCGGGCATCGCCGGCTCGCGTACGTCGAGGGCCCCGAGGGCTCCGCGAATCACAATCGCCTCCGCGGTCTGGAGGATTTCGTGCGCAGTGTCGAGGGCGTGTCGCTGCAGCGAGTCCCCGGCGGAGCGACCAGCACGAGCGGGATGGATGCGGTTGACGCGCTCGTCAAGTCCCGCGCGACGGCCGCCATAGCGTTCAACGACCTCGTCGGCCTCGGCGTCGTACACGGCCTGAGCGAACGGGGTCTGCGGGTACCCGACGACATCTCGGTGACGGGCTTCGACGACATCCCGTTCGCCCGCTTCATGACCCCGACCCTCACCACCGCATCCGTGCCCCACGAGATCCTCGGCGGACTAGCCTGGAGCCGGCTCCACGCGCTGATCGAGGGACGCACGCCGGAACACAACGTGGTCTTCCAACCGCGTCTGGAGGCGCGCCGCTCCACCGCCGCTCCCCCGTCGGCGTGATCCGCGCATCCGCCCGCAACCCCGCACGTCCCGCCACGCACCCCACCCCTCCCGAGGTCGGAGAATCGGCCCGACGTCGGAGGATCGACGCCGAATCCTCCGACATCGGCGCGAATCTCCGACATCGGCAAAGTCAGCCGAGGCCCTTGGCGCGGAGGGCCTGCTCGAAACCGGCGACCGATCCGCCGACCGCGTCGAGCTCGTGCGCGTCCAGAAGCAGAGTGAGGCCGCCTTCGGCTCGCCTGAAGACCGCGGGCGCGCCGTGCTCGGCGACCGCGGCGGCGACGTCGTCGTCCATCTCGTTCAGGTGGCGCAGGTCGATGGACACGCCCAGTCGCTCGACCATCGCATCCCACTCGGGCTTGCGCCGCCACGTGTGCGTGATGTCGCAGAGTGAACAGTGCGCTGTGCCGAGCATGTGCCCGATCACATACCGCAGCTCCCCGAGCGGGCCACCGTCGGCCCGGTAGACACCGACGAGCATCCCGCTTCTCTGTTTCGCGTCGTGGTCCACTCCCCGATCATCACCCGGATGTCGGAGAATCGACCCGATGTCGGACTTACTGTCAAGTGGTCGGTGCAT
>NZ_DEPK01000114.1:0-10722 GCF_002358725.1 Microbacterium sp. UBA3394 | reverse complement strand
CGGATGCCGTAGACGTTGTCGAACTTCGACTTCGTGACGGAGTCGTTGACGTTGATCGCGGGGAACAGCAGACGATCGGATGCGGCCAGCTCGTAGAGACGGTGCACCCCGGTGGTCGTCTCCTCGGTCACGCCGAGGATGCCGTCGGCCATGCGCGTGAAGCGCTGCGGGTCGCGGGCGAGGCTGCGACGAAGCGCCTCGAGCACGACGCGGTACTCCTCGGAGTCGCCCGCGACGGCGTCGGGCACCGCACCCGCCTTCTCGAATTCGACGCCCTTGTGCACGAGCAGGGTCGCGTCGCCACCGTCGTCGAGGATGAGGTTCGGCCCGTCGAAGCCCTCCGCCGACCAGTCGAAGATGCGGTCGGCGAGGTCCCAGTACTCCGCGAGCGTCTCGCCCTTCCAGGCGAACACGGGAACCCCCCGCGGCTCGTCGACCGTGCCGTCGGGGCCGACGACGACGGCGGCGGCGGCTTCATCCTGCGTGGAGAAGATGTTGCAGCTGGCCCACCGCACCTGCGCACCCAGCGCGACGAGGGTTTCGATGAGCACCCCGGTCTGCACGGTCATGTGCAGGGAGCCGGCGATGCGCGCACCCTTCAGCGGCTGCGACGCGCCGAACTCGTCGCGAAGGGCCATCAGGCCCGGCATCTCGTTCTCCGCCAGCCGCAGCTGGTGGCGACCGGCGCCGGCGAGCGAGAGGTCGCGGACGGCGTGATCGGGAACGGTGCGGGTCGGCGCGGCGGTGTCGGAGGACATGCCTTCCATCATCCCACGTCGCCTGCGGGCACATGCCGAGGCGGACCGGCGGTCAGACCTGGAGCGTCTCGTGGCGGATGACGACCCACCCGCGCGGCACGGAAAGCCGATCGGTGTGGGCGGCGCACAGATCGTGCGCGTGCGGATCGTTCGCGCGACCCAGGGGTCCCAGGGCGGCCATCTGGTCGCCGTAGTCGTAGGTCAGGGTCGACACCGCCTCGCGGGCGCATCCCACTTTGGAGCAGAGTCTCTCGCGCATCGGTCTCACCCTAGTGAGCGGTTCCGACAGCATCCGGATGCCGCGCCGCGCACCTAGGATGGGGCCATGGCGTGGAGACGTGCGAAGCCCTCGGCGACACCGGCCCGCCGGCCCGCCCGCCACGGCCGCCACGGGCGCGTCGGCCGCAGCCCGATCGTGCGCCCGCCGCTTCCTCCCATCGACACCCGCATCGAGCGATTCGACCTCGCCGTCGGTGCGGCGGCGGAATTCCTGCGCTCGGCGTGGGACGACCTGCGCGACGTGAGCTTCGAGATCGGCGATATGCCCGGAGAGACCGGTGATCGCGGCATTCCGCGGTGGACGGTGGACACCACCCGCAAGCGCATCATCGTGTGGCGACTGCCCATCGAGCGGCTGAGCCACCTGCACCGCGACGACGACCTGCACCGGCGCATGATGATCGAGAGCTGCGTGTTCCGCGCGGCCGCGGAGTATCTCGACATGGATCCGTGGGATCTCGGCCCCGAGCGGTTCCGCTACTTCTGAGCCTTCGCCCGCGGGCTCACGGGTAGACGGTGATCGCGTCGGAGGCCGCCTCGGACGGCCACACCGGGTAGCCGGCGAGAGCGCCGTCACCACTGAAAGACAGGCCGGCGTGGATGCCGTCGCCGCCGTCGTCGATGCTGTAGACCATGCGCGCGGTCAGGCGAACAGTCGTCGACGTGCGCGCGGCGACGACGACCTCCTGCTCGTCAGAGCCGTCGATCGCGGCGATCGCGACGGTCATCTCCGTGTCGGTGACGTTCGCGAGGGTGAGCTGCGGCTCGGGACCCGCCGGGGTGGCGAACGTGCTCGGCGTGCCGAGCTCGGGCGCCGGCATGTACCACGCGAAGTCGGCCGCCTCACCCGATCCCGTCGCCTGCCACACCGAGGCGAGCAGCTCGACCTCACCGGTCACCTCGACGGTGTACTGACCGACCTCGAGGCCGCCCAGCTCCGCCTCGGTCGGGATGCCCGCGGTCAGCTCGATCGTGCGTTCGACCACGACCGACTGCAGGGCGTCGGATGCGGTGACCCGCACCGTCGCGGTCGTGTCGGTGACGGGCGCGAGCAGGCGGAGCACGGTGCCCGGCTCGTCGTCCTCGGGCTCGTCGGCGACGCCCACACCGGTGATGACCTGGCTCGTCTGCGGTGCGGAGACGGCGGATGTCTGCTCGACTCCTCCGGCGATGAGGCCCCGCGTGATGCTGGACTGCACGGATGCGTGCACGGGCGCGCCCACGGCGGTCACGCGAACGACGGGGCTGGCTTCGCCGAGGATGAGCCCGGCGAGGGGGATGATCCGCTGGCTGCCGGCTGCCACGACGACGTCGGCGCCGCCGGGGGGTTCGATCGCGCCCTGTGCGCCGTAGACGGTCAGCTGCACGGTCGCCGCGACATCGCCGGGGTTGGAGAGCAGCACGAGGTCGGCGGAGCCGGTGGCGGTGGATCCCGCAACGAGCCAGGATTCCATCAGCGCCGGCCGGCAGGGGGAAGCGGCGTAGCCGCGCAGGTCTTCGTCGGCGACGGTCGCGGAGCCGGCGGCTGCGACGTCGACGCGGTCCTCGCCGTCGGGCTCCGCGACCAGGGCGACGGCGCTCTCCTCCTCGCCCAGGGTGGGGGCGGGAAGCGCGGTGAGTTCGGGATCGGCGTCGGCTTCGCTCGTGCCCAGCGTGAAGGTGGAGTCCGCGGCGGAGACGATGCCGGCCGCATCCTCGACGTCGCGCCCGGTGGCCAGCAGATCGCCCGTGCACGCGGCGATGCTCTCCTCCGCCGCGGGACGCTCCTGGATCGACGGCGCCGTGCGGTCGATCTGCGGCCACGGCACCGACACCGCGGTGACGACGGCCACGACGAAGCCGATCCCGACCAGGGTGCCCACGAGCATCCGGGCGCTGGTGGTCGCCCAGCGGAAGGTGCGCTTGTCGCTCATGTGCCCTCCTGCCAGTACGGGCCGACGATTCGCGAGGTGCGTCGCGCGCCACGGCGGGATGCGGCGGTCGGCAGCGCGAGAAGCAGCGCGATGACGACGACGAGCAGCTGCGCGGCACCGACGACGACGGCGATCTGCGCGACCCACGCCGGTGCGGCTGCGCGCGGCGCGACTTCGTCGGCGACGCGCCACAGCACGCCCTTGCTGGTATCGCCCACCGGGTCGAGGCCGTTGCGCTGGTCGAGCGCGGTGGTCGCCGACAGCTGCAGTTCGCGAGCGCCGGATGCGTCGGGGTCGGCCGGGGGCGCCAGCAGGACGAAGCCGACGCCGTGCGCGGCGAGCCGGTCGACGGCGTCGTCGGCGGTGGAGGTCACGAGGTCGACGGCGATGTCGGCGAGTTCGCGGTCGGCCGCCGTCGGCACGGCGCGGGTGGACAGGAGGGTCGTCTGTCCGCCGAGCGTCTCGCTGCCGCCCCACACGATCTCGGCCGACAGTCCGCCGTCGGACTGCGGGGTGAGCAGGATGGTTCCCACGTCGGGGTCGTCGCGGCCCTCGGCGGCGACGTATGCCGGCAAGGTGCTCTCGGGACCGTTGGTGAGCAGGCTGGCCTCACGGGCGAGGGCGGTCAGCGACGGCACGGCCAGCACCACGAGCGCGAGCGCAGCCGCGCTAGCGATCGACCCGCGCGCGGAAGACAGCCGTGGCGCGAGCCCGGCGTCGAGGGCGACCGCCGCAGCGCCGACCGCGCCGATCCACGCCAGACTGAGCCCGCTCCCCGGCCACACGGCGACCGTGAGCGCCTGGTCGAAGACGACGACGATGCCGACCGCGACGAACGCGGTGCCGAATCCGAGCGCAGAGATCACCAGCAGCGTCACGCCGGCGGCCCAGCGCTGGGTGAGCGGCGCGAAGAGCGCGAGCACCGCCACCGGGGCCGACAACAGCGGCACCCACCAGGTGGCGACGCCGGGGAGGAACTCCTGCCACCCCGCCATGTCCGGGGTCGGGATGCCGGCGGCAAGCAAGCCCCGACCGGTCGGATCGGCCGCCACCTGCGGGCCCGCCCACGGCACCCCGGGGTCGGCGAACAGGGCGAACACGTCGCCGGTTCGCACCTGATCGACGATCAACGGCGCGAAGAGCACGACGGTCGGGATGACGAGCCAGATGAGCCGGGCGACGCCGTTTCCGCCGCGCATGGCGACCGACAGGATGATCGCGCCCGTCCACACCACGGCGAAGGCGGGGGCGAGCGACGGAGCGCACGCGACCACCGCGGCCAGCAGCAGCGAGGCCACCCCGGAGGCGACCCAGGTGCGATGCGCGATGGAGCCGGCGTAGAACAGCCACGGCAGCAGCAGGTGCACGAGGACGGCGGTGGGCCGCCCGTCGACGACGGCGACGAGGAACATCGGCGCGAGCGTCCACAGTGCCCCCACCATCACCCGCAGCGAACCGCGATCGGTCACGCGCACCGCCGCGAACCAGCCGCCGAGGGCGGCGAGCGGCATCGCGAGGATCCACAGCACGACGATCGCGTGCGACGGCTCGAACGGCGACAGCGAGCCGATGACGGCGATGACGGCCGAGAACGGGTCGGCGGCGCCGATGGTCTCCCAGCCGAGGGGGCGCAGGCCGAAGGTCGCATCCGCCCACAGCTGCGCGACGGTGGCACGGAGGGGCTGCAGCGCTCCCCCGCCGAGCACGGGCCACGCCAGCAGGCTCGCGAACGACGCGACCGAGACCACGAGAGCGGCGAGCACGAGCCACGCGCCGCCCTTGGTGAAGAAGCCCAGCTCGCCGCGCACCGGCGCGGAATCGACCACGCCGCGGTCTTCGTCCAGGCGCTGGCGCAACTGATGTCCGGTGAACCGCAGCGGGGCGATCTGCGCCCACGACGCCCGGCGGGTGCGACGGATGCGGCCGCGTGACCGTGCGATCGCGGGCACGCGCAGGGCGACGACGACCGCCGCGGCCCACTGCGGCCAGACCAGGCCCGGCTGCTTGCGCACGAGGAACACCGCCGACAGCCACAGGGCCAGCGGCAGCAGCGAGAGCCAGTGCAGGAACACCGCCGGAGCGGGCGCGTAGGCGAGGCGTCGATGCAGCTGGGCGGTGCGCACCGCGCGCGCCCCGCGGCGCCGGGCTCGGCCGTTGCGCGGGGCGGGCAGGCCCGCGACCCCGTCGCCGGCGACGGCCACGAGCGCGGTCGGAACGAGCGAGATGCGCGAGCCGGCCAGTCGCGCGCGCACCGCGAGATCGAGCCCCTCGTCGGCGCCGCCGAGGGCCGGATCGATCCCCTCGAGGGCACGCCACGCGTCGGATCGCACCAGCACGCCGCGCACGTCGGAGCCGAGCACGTCGTGGGTCACGTCGTGCTGCCCCTGGTCGAGCTCGTCGTCGGCGAGGCCCACCGAGCGCCCGGTGGCCGTCATCGACACTCCGAGCGAGACGATCTCGGAGCGGTCCTCCCACCGCACGAGTTTCGGAGCGACGAAGGCGACGGAGGGCGCCAGCTCGAGGGCGCCGGCGAGGCGGGTGAGCGCGTCGGGCTCGGGGGCGGTGTCCTGCGCGAGCAGCCAGACCGCGTCGCCGTCGAGGCGGTGGGTGCCCAGGGTGGTGGCGGCGGCGAAGGAGGTGCCGGCGGAGGCGGTGATGACCGACTCCGCACCGGATGAGGCCGCGAGTTCACGAACGGCGGCGTCTTCGCCGCAGATCACGATCGTCAGCGCGTCGACGGGGCGCCGCTGCTCGTTCAGCGCCGCGAGGGTGCGGCGCAGATGGAACGCGGCCGACGGACGACCGTCGGGGCGCACCACGAGGAGGGCATGAACACGGGCGGGCATGGCCAGGTAAGCCTATGCGGGCGGCGCGACGAGGGTCGCGCGCACGCGCCGGGAGCGCCGCATCCCGCGGCGGCGGTGGCGGATCAGCTCGCGCGGCGCTTGAGCTTGCGCCGTTCGCGTTCGGACAGGCCGCCCCAGATGCCGAACCGCTCGTCGTTCTGGAGCGCGTACTCGAGGCATTCGTCACGCACATCGCACGAGGTGCAGATGCGCTTGGCGTCGCGCGTCGAGCCGCCCTTCTCCGGGAAGAACGCCTCCGGGTCGGTCTGGGCGCACAGCGCGTCTGTCTGCCACGCGAGTGCATTCTCGTCGTCGGTCTCGGCTGGACGTCGCACGCCCGGCACGCCGAGCTGTACGGGATCGACGAACCAATTCTCGGGAACGCCGGAACGGTAACCCGTCATCTTGCTCTCCCACCTCGTGGTTTCCCCCCACGCCGGTCCGCGTGTTGGGAATAATTACACAGGTGTAGTTCCTCACGGTCAAGTCGCAGATCGTAAAGCCTCACCCCCGGGTTGAAGCTTCGCGACGCGCCGTCGGCGTGTCGCGGCAGATCACGATGCGGCCACGAAGCGGACGCTCGGATGCGGCTACGCGGCCGAGGCGTCGGGTGCGGCGACACCCGTTGAGGCGATGAACACCGTGCCGTCACCGCGCAGTACAGCGCCTTCGGCGTCGGGCGTGACGAGCACGGCCCGCCCGGGCGTGAGGGCGAGGTCGTCTCCCGCGGACGCGACCGTGACCTCGCCGGTCGTCGCGAGCAGGATCGCGGTGTCGGAGACGGGCACCCGCACCGGGGTGTCGGCCGCCACATCCGCCCGGCGCAGCGTGAAGTCGGGCGCGGGGGTCGGATAGCGCCACAGGCCCTCGCCGACCTCTTCCGCCTCGACGCGGGGCGCCGGGCCGGGCGACGGCGTCAGCACCGAGACGAGTTCACCGACGTCGATGTGCTTCGGGGTGAGACCCCCGCGCAGCACGTTGTCGCTGGCGGCCATGAGTTCGACCCCGAGCCCCGCGACGTAGGCGTGCAGCACGCCGGCGGGCACGTAGAGCCCCTCTCCCGGTGCGAGCGAGACGAGGTTCATGAGCATCGCCACGATCACACCCGGGTCGGACGGGTAGGCGTGCGCCAGGTGCGCAACGAGATCGAGCTCGGCGTCGAAGCCGGCGCCGCGGGGTGCGTCGAGGGCGGCGCGGATCAGCGCGTCGACCTCATCCTGCGCTTCGCCGGAGAGCAGCCACGCGATGACGGCGGAAAGGGACGCCCCCGCATCGGCGTCGTCGAGGCGGGCGGAGAGCACCGCGCCCGTCGGGCCGAGCAGCTCGAGCAGCCGGCGGGTGTCGGCGAGCGCGCGCAGGCCGGCGAGCGCCAGGAACTCGTCGCTGACGGCGACGATCAGCTCGGGCTTGTGGTTGTCGTCGCGGTAGGTGCGGTGGCCCGCGTCGCGCGGAATGCCGGCCAGCTCCTCCCGTGCGAAGCCGGCCTCGGCCTGCTCCTTCGACGGGTGCGCCTGGATCGACAGCGGCGATCCGGCCGCGAGCAGCTTCATCAGGAACGTCAGCTTCGCCGGGGCTCCCGCGGCGCCGGCTTCTTCGGCGAGCCACGCGTCGAGGGTGCGGCCGTCGGCGGTGACCGCCGGGTTGCCGGGGTGGTCGCCGAGCCAGACCTCGGCCTCGGGCCGCCCGGTGGGCTCGCGACCCTCGAGGCGGGCGATGAGATCGGTCGAGCCCCAGGCGTAGTCGCGGGGGGTGTTCGTCAGGGGAACCAGCACGTCTCCAGACTAGGGCGACGCACACCGCGTCTTCACCCGGGATCCCGGTACCCTGAACACCTGATGGCCGTCCACACGAAACACCCGGTGTCGGCGCCGCCGGCCGCCCCCGCCCGCGAGAAGACCGGTCACCTGCTGCTGCGCGCGTGGTGCATCTTCGTGCTGACCCTCGCCATCGGCGGCGTCTCGTGGGCGAACGCGTTCGGCGTGCCCATCGCCTCGGTGATAACCGTTGTCGCCGCCGTGGTCTCGGTGGCGCTGTGGTTCACGATCCGCCCGCCGGTGCAGTGGCGGCGCCTGCCCTGGTACGCGCTGGTCTACGTCGCATTCGCGGCGGCGTCGGTGCTGTGGTCGGCGTGGCCCGCGGCGACGGCGATCACGTGGTCGCTCCTGGCTCTCACGACCTTCCAGGCCCTGTTCGTCGGGGGCGTGCTGACCTGGCAGGAGCTCGTCCGCGCGATCTCGTCGGCGCTGCAGTGGGTGCTGTCGGTGTCGCTGCTGTTCGAGCTGTTCGTGTCGGTCGTGCTGCAGCATCCGGTCATGCCGCAGTTCGCGGAGGCGCCGGAGGGGGTCGATCCGATCGTCTACTGGTCGCGCGACAACCTGTTCGACGGCGGGCGCATCCAGGGGGTCTTCGGAAACGCGAACCTGCTCGGGATCGTCGCCGCGCTCGCGATCATCGTGTTCGCCGTGCGCTATGCGTCGCAGAGCCCCAAGCGGCACGGGCAGCTGTTCTGGATCGTGCTCGCGGGCTACCTGCTTCTTCGTGCCGGCTCGGCGACCGCCTACCTCTGCCTCGCCGGCGCAGCATTGGTGCTGGCGACCGTGCTGCTGATGCGCACCGCGAAGCGACCGGGTGAGCGCACCAAGTACTACGTCGCCTACGCGGTGATCGGCCTGAGCGGCGGGCTCACGCTGTGGTTCGGCCGCGACCTGATCTTCTCCGCGCTGGGGCGCGACTCCGACCTGACCGGCCGCGAGATGATCTGGGATGCGGTGCTGACGCGTGCGGGCGAGCGCCCGTGGGCCGGGTGGGGCTACTCCACGCCGTGGGTGCCGTGGGAGGCGCGCATCGACGGGTGGATCATCGATCACGACCAGACGGTGATGCAGGCGCACAGCATGTGGGTGGATGTGTTCTTCCAGCTCGGCGTGATCGGACTCGTGCTCATCGGCCTCGCCTACTTCGCCTTCGTGTGGCGGTCGTGGTTCTTCGCCGTCGACCGTCCGCGCTGGGACCTGCGGGCCGACCGGCCCTACTCGGCGCTGTCGCTGCTGCCGACCCTCACCGGGGCGGTGCTGCTGGTGCAGGGCTTCTCGGAGTCGAATCCGCTCATGCTGTGGGGCTGGATGTTCGTGGTCATGTTCGCGTTCAAGATCAAGCAGTCGCCGCACATCGGCGAGGGGCCGATCGAGCAGCGCCTCGCGATCGAGCGGGGCGAGCTGATGAAGCAGGAGCCGTGACACCGGCCGCGCGCACCGCGTGGCTGACCGGCCTGCTGGCCTCGGCGCCCTTCGCGCGCGCCTATACCCTGACCGCCCTCGGGGCGGTCTTCTCCTCCTTCGCGATCGAGCGCACCGCCGGACTCGTCTCGTACGTGACGATCATCGTGGGCCTGTGCGTGCTCGGGCTCGGGATGCTGCTGGCGCGGCGCCGCGAGATCTCGCTCCTGCGGCTGGTGCCGGTCTCGGTGGTGCTCTTCGTGGCGTGGGCGCTCGCCAGCGCGTTCTGGAGTTCGGATTCCTCGGAGACCTGGTGGAACTGGGTGGCGCTCGCCGGCATCGCGTTCCTCGCGATCGTGATCGGCCACGTGCGCGACACCCTGCAGACCGTGCGGGCGCTCGGCGATGTGCTGCGCGTGCTGCTGGGGGCCTCCCTCGTCCTGGAGATCCTCTCCGGCATCCTCCTCGATGTGCCCTTCCGGTTCCTCGGCGTGCAGGGCAACATCGCCACCGAGGGGTCGATTCAGGGCATCTTCGGCACGCGCAACCTTCTCGGGTTCGTCGCCGTCATGGCGCTTGTGACGTTTCTCATCGAGTACCGCACGCAGTCGGTCCGGGTCGGCGTGTCGGTCGTGTCGGTGGTGCTCGCGGGGGCGCTGGGGTTCTTCAGCGACTCCCCCACCGTGCTCGTGCTCGCCGTCGGCGTGGGAGCCGCCGTCGCCGCCCTCGCGTGGGTTCGGCACACACGAGCCGAGCGTCGCGGCGCGGTGCAATGGTTCCTCGGTGGCGTCGTCATCGTCGGGCTCGTGATCGGATACGTCGCGCGGCATCCGATCGTCGCATTCCTCGGCGCGGGCACCGACTTCTCCACCCGCGTGACGCTCTGGAACACGATGGTCGACTACGTGCGGTTCGCCCCCATCGAGGGACAGGGGTGGTATGGCCCGTGGGATGACACCGAGTGGCCGTTCAATGCGCTCAACTACGTGCTGAACGCCGACCACGCGAGCGGCCTCAACGCCTACCTCGACGTGCTGCTGCAATTGGGCTGGGTGGGGCTGCTGATCTTCCTCGCGCTGTGCAGCACGGCGCTGGTGCGCTCATGGCTCGACGCGAGCGAGCGGCGCTCTGTCGTCTACGCCTGGACGCCGCTGATGCTCGTGACGCTGCTCATCGACTCGATGTTCGAGTCGTTCACCCTCTCCGGCCTCGGGTGGCTGATGCTCGTGCTGTGCGCGGTGCGCGCCGGCCAGTCCCGGTCGTGGCGCGCCCGCCTCCGCAGCGGTGAGGAATCGCCCGGGCTCGACCCTGAGGGTCTTCCGGATCTCGGGTCGGAACCCGGCCCTTTTGGAGCTCAGGCGGGGTAATCGGCGTTGTATCGGTCGAGCACCTCGTCGAGGCTCGCATCCAGTTCGAGGCGCCCCTTCTTGAGATACAGCCCGCGCTCGCAGAAACGCCGGAGATCGCGCTCGTTGTGGCTGACGAAGAAGAGTGTCCGTCCTCCGGCCAAGAGTTTGTCGATCCGCGCGTAGCACTTCTCCCGGAACGCCTTGTCGCCGACGGCGAGTACCTCGTCGACGAGGAGGATCGGCTCGTCGAGTTCGGAGACGACCGCGAAGGCCAGGCGGACCTTCATCCCGTTCGAGAGGTGCTTGTAGGGCGTGTCGATGAAGTCCTCGAGTTCCGCGAACTCGATGATGCCGTCGAACCG
>NZ_DEPK01000070.1:0-3922 GCF_002358725.1 Microbacterium sp. UBA3394 | reverse complement strand
CCTTCTTCGATCACTTGCGCCCCCATGGTTAATTAGTTGACCAACTAACCATGCAACAGGTTCGGGTGAACTGTCAATAACGATGGGGTTACCTTCTGCTGTTCGTTTTTGCCCCGCGCCCGCGACCGGGGTTAGGGTGGATGTTGGCCTTCTGGCCTGACGACGACCAGTCCGCGGTTGGCGTGGGTTGATTCCTGGTACTCCCCGCGCGGAGCGTATGGTCGACGGTCTTGGCGACGAACCCGATGTGCGTCGCCGGTTGCGCTGGCGCTGAACCTCCGTTCGCGCTACGCCGAGGACCGTCACCCGGGCGTGACCGATAGCAGGCCCGCACGCGAAACCCGCGGGCTGCTGAGGTAGAACGTGACATCCGAATTGGCGATCGAGGTCAAAGACCTCTTCAAAGTCTTCGGGCGCGACGGACGAAAGAACGTCGAGAAGCTGAAGTCGGGCGCTTCGCGTTCCGATCTGGCCGCGCAGGGAGCGACGGCCGCGGTGATCGACGCGAGTTTCGACGTCAAGCCCGGAGAGATCTTCGTGATCATGGGCCTGTCCGGCTCCGGTAAATCGACGATCATCCGCATGCTGAATGGCCTCTACGAGTCCACGGCGGGTTCGATCACGGTTCAGGGCGAGTCCATCACCGACGTCTCGGAGGCGGCGCTGCGTCGCATCCGTCGCGACCGGGTGTCCATGGTCTTCCAGCACTTCGCGCTGCTTCCCCACCGCACGGTGGCGGACAACGTCGCGTACTCGCTCGAGCTTCGGGGCGTCGGCAAGGCCGAGCGGCTCGCCAAGGCCGAGGAAATTCTCGGGATGGTCGGCCTGGAGGGCTGGGGAGACAAGCTTCCCTCTGCGCTTTCCGGTGGAATGCAGCAGCGCGTGGGTATCGCCCGCGCCCTCGCCGCCGACACCGACATCCTCCTGATGGATGAAGCGTTCAGTGCGCTGGATCCGCTCATTCGCCGCGAGATGCAGGAGCAGCTGTTGTCACTGCAGCAGAAGCTGCAGAAGACCATCGTCTTCATCACTCACGACCTGAACGAGGCGATGTTCCTCGGAGACCGCATCGCCGTGATGCGCGACGGTCGCATCGTGCAGGTCGGTACGCCGGAAGACATCCTGACCGATCCCGCGAACGATTACGTCGAGCAGTTCGTGCAAGACGTCGACCGCGCTCGCGTGCTGACGGCAGCGAACGTGATGGAGCGCCCACGTCCGGTCGTGAGCGAGAGCGGCGGGCCACGCACCGCGCTGCGTCAGATGCGTGACGCCTATTCGTCGGCGGCTTACGTCGTGGGCCGAGACCAGGAGCTGCGAGGCATCGTGACAGACCGCGACGCCGTGAAGCTCATCCGGCGTGGCGAGAACTCCCTCGATTCCGTGCTCTCGCCTGTGCCGCAGAGCGTGTCGCAGGACGAAGTGCTCATGAATCTGTTCGTCCCCGCCGTCGAATCGCAGCTCCCCCTCGCCGTCACCGATGACAACGGGCGACTGGTGGGCGTGATCCCCCGCGTGACCCTGTTGGCCGCGCTCGGGCCCGGCATGAACGACACCTCGGAGATCACGATCCTGCCTCAGCCCATTCCTTCGACCGAGATCGACGCGGTACTGGCGGCCTCTCCTGACGGAGTGCCGGCCACCGATGGTGGGGAGGTGCGCTGATGGATGGTTTCCGCATTCCGATCGGCGAGTGGATCGAGTCGGGTGTCGACTGGGTCCGCGACAACCTCGAATGGCTGCTCGATCTGATCGCCGTCTCGGTCAGCTGGCTCGTCGAGTCCCTCACCAACATTCTCGTCGGCACCCCGATCCCCGTCGTGATCCTCGTCGCCGCGTTGCTGGCTTGGCTCGTTCGTTCCTGGCAACTCGCCGTCGGTACGATCGTCTCCTTCGTGCTCATCGTGGCGATGGATCAATGGGTCACGTCGATGCAGACCCTGGCCTTGGTGCTGATCGCCGCCCTGGTCGCCGTCGCCATCGCCATTCCCCTGGGAATCTGGGCCGCTCGGAACGACACGGTCAGCACCATCCTGAAGCCGGTGCTCGACTTCATGCAGACGATGCCCGCTTTCGTCTATCTGATCCCGGCGATCACCTTCTTCAGCATCGGCGTGGTTCCCGGCGTCGTCTCGACCGTCATCTTCGCCCTGCCGCCCGGTGTCCGCCTGACCGAACTGGGTATCCGCAGCGTCGACTCGGAGACCGTCGAAGCCGGACACGCTTTCGGTGCCAAGCCCGGGCAGATCCTGCGCGGAATCCAGTTGCCGCTTGCGACCCCGACGATCATGGCCGGTGTCAACCAGGTCATCATGCTCGCCCTCTCGATGGCCGTCGTCGCGGGCATCGTCGGAGCCGACGGCCTCGGTAAAGAGGTCGTGCAGGCGATCTCGACCGTCAATCTCGCGCGCGGAGTGGAGGCGGGTCTGAGCGTCGTGATCATCGCGGTCTATCTCGACCGTCTGACCGCCGCGCTCGGAAACCCCGGTGACTACAAGTCGTCGCTGTGGGGCACCCTCGCCCGCCGCCGCGCGGAGCAGCGCACGTCTTCGGCCTCGGCCGCGAACGATGCGTCGTCTGATGGAGCTGCCGCCGAGGCGCCGGCCACGGCCGGGGCGCGGCACTCCTGAGAAAACTTCATACGGAACCAGAAGAGAACACCGAAGAGGAAAGAATCACAATGCGAAACCACAAGCTGACGGGAATCGTCGCGCTCGGCGCGGCGGCCACCCTCACTCTCGCGGGCTGCGCCGGCGGCTCGGACGACTCGAGCGGCGGCGAAGCCTCCGCCGAGGACATGGGCACCATCACCCTCGGGTTCCTGCCCTCGTGGACCGACGGTCTGTCGACCGCGTACCTGCTGCAGAACCAGCTCGAGAAGATCGGCTACACGGTCGAGATGGAAGAGCTCACCGAAGCGGGCCCTCTCTACGCCGGTCTGGCGCAGGGCGACGTGGACATGTACCCGTCCGCCTGGCCCGAGGTCACCCACGCGGACTACATGGACGAGTACGGTGACGACATCGAAGACGTCGGCGCCTACTACGAGGGCGCGGTGCTGACCATCGCGGTCCCCGATTACGTGGAGATCGAGTCGCTCGACGAGCTGGCGGACAACGCCGACATGTTCGACGGCCAGATCATCGGCATCGAGCCGGGCGCGGGTCTGACCGGTGTGACGCAGGACTCGATGATCCCGGCCTACGGCCTGGAGGACTCGTACGAGCTCGTCACCTCGTCGACCGCAGCGATGCTCACGGAGCTCTCGAATGCCGTGGACGCCGAGGAGAACATCGTCGTGACGTCGTGGCGCCCGTTCTGGGCCAACGACGCCTACAACCTGCGCGACCTTGAGGACCCCGAGGGCGCCATGGGTGAGCCCGAGGCGCTGCACTTCCTCGGCACCAGCGACTTCTCGGAGCGCTTCCCCGAGGCCGCTGAGCTCATCGCGGGCATCCAGCTCGACGACGCGCAGTACGCGTCGCTCGAGAACATGGTCGTGAACGAGTACGAAGAGGGCGAAGAGGCAGAGGCCGTCGCCGCGTGGGTTGAAGAGAACCCCGACGCGTTCGACACCATGGTCACCGAGTGATCTGACTCCCCTCGCGGAGTGAGAACGCGGGATCCGGCTTCGGCCGGGTCCCGCGTTCGTCTGCTTTGGTGCGCCATGCGCGTCGAGTGCACGAGAAGTCGCCGAGTGGCCGCGTTGTCGACGGACAGATTCCCGTGCACTCGAGGAAGACCCGTGCGCTGGACGAAAGAGCCGGGTTGCGCGGGTCAGGGGGACGAAGCGTCGGGTTTCGTGGGCGGGGGCGTGCCGGGTGTGATCTCCAGCGCCACCTTCTTCTCGAGGCGGTCGACGGCGTCGTCGGACAGCGAGATGAGGCCGTCGAGCTCTTCCCGCACCCGCTTGTACGCCACC
>NZ_DEPK01000249.1:15047-17015 GCF_002358725.1 Microbacterium sp. UBA3394 | reverse complement strand
CGCGCGAGCATGCGGCAGCTGCTGCCCTTCCTCCTGGAGCACCGCACCGTGCTCGTCGTCGTCGCGTTCCTCAGCGTCTTCGGCGCCGTCACCACGCTCGCGCAGCCGGTACTGGTCGGGCAGGTCATCGAGGCGGTGCAGGCCGAGCGGGCGCTCGGGATGCTCGTGTGGGCGATCGTCGCACTGGTGATCGTGTCGTCGGTCATCTCCGGCTATCAGCACTACCTCCTGCAGCGCACCGGCACCGCGGTGGTCTACTCGAGCCGGCGGCGGCTCATCTCGCGCATCCTCCACCTGCCGATCAGCGAATTCGACGCGCGCCGCACCGGCGACCTCGTCTCGCGCGTGGGCACCGACACCACCCTCCTGTACGCCGTGCTCACGCAGGGCCTCGCGGACGCCGTCGGAAACGCCCTGATCTTCGTCGGCGCCATCGTCGCGATGGCGCTCATCGACCCGCTGCTGCTCGGCGCCATCGTGATCGTGCTCGGCGTGTCGATCCTGGGGGTCGTGACCCTCAGCGGCCGCATCCGCAAGGCGACGGCCGAGCAGCAGGTGAAGGTGGGCGAACTCGCCTCCGGCGTCGAGCGCGCCATCGGCTCCATCCGCACGGTGCGCGCATCGGGCGCCGGCGAGCGCGAGCAGTCGGCCCTCACCGCCACGGCCGGCGAGGCCTACGGCGTGGGGGTGCGGATCGCGAAGGTGTCGGCCCTCGTGGTGCCCATCGCCGGCATCGCCCTGCAGGTGTCGCTGCTGGCCGTGCTCGGACTCGGCGGATACCGCGTCGCGGACGGTGCCATCGGGGTGGCCGACCTCGTCACCTTCGTGATGTTCCTCTTCCTTCTCGTCGGGCCGCTCGGGTCGTTCTTCGGCGCCATCACCTCCGTCAACCAGGCGCTCGGCGCCCTGGGCCGCATCCAGGAGGTGCTCGATCTCCCCACGGAGACCCAGGATGACGCGCGGATCGCCGCGACCGTCGCTCCCGAGCCCGACGGCACGGCCGGAGACGCCGCGGCCGTGGAGTTCCGGAACGTGCGGTTCGGGTATCCCGAGCACGTCGTCGCCGCTCGCCGTCGGGCGGAGACCGAGGCACGCGCGGTGCTCGAGAGCGCCCACGTCGACACGTCGGCCGTCACCCTGCCCGACGAGGCGGACGACGCGGAGCCCGCCGAGACCGTGGACGAGGCGAAGGATGTGCTCCGCGGCGTCTCGTTCCGCGTCCCGCGCGGCGCCCGCGTGGCCCTGGTGGGCCCGTCGGGTGCGGGAAAGAGCACGACCCTGTCGCTCATCGAGCGGTTCTACGATCCGACCGGCGGCGCCATCCTGCTCGACGGACAGGACGTGCGCACCCTCGACCGCGACGACCTGCGCAGCCGCCTCGGCTACGTCGAACAGGACGCGCCGACCCTGGCCGGCACGATCGCCGAGAACCTGCGCCTGGCCTCCCCCGACGCCACCGACGCCGAGTGCGAGAGTGTGCTGCGCGCGGTGAACCTCGGCGACGTGCTCGACCGGAGCCCCGACGGGCTCGACGCCGCCGTGGGCGAGAGCGGGGTCATGCTCTCCGGCGGTGAGCGCCAGCGCCTCGCGATCGCCCGCGCCCTGCTGGCCGCGCCCCCAATCCTGCTCCTGGACGAGTCGACCTCGTCGTTGGACGGCCTGAACGAGCAGCGCATGCGCGAGGCGATCGACGCCGTCGCCGCGGGGCGCACGCTCATCGTCATCGCCCACCGCCTGTCGACCGTGGTCGACAGCGATCTCATCGTCGTGATGGAGAACGGCCGCGTCGTCGGATCGGGCACCCACTCCGAGCTCGTGCAGTCCACGCCGCTCTACCGCGACCTCGCCAAGCATCAGCTGCTGGTGTGACCCCGCAGCCGCGCTGCCCGCACATCCCGCAGCCGCCGCGCGCGCACATCCCTTCCCACTCCGCAGTCACCTTCTGCGCATCCTTCCCGCTCCGCAGTC
>NZ_DEPK01000249.1:0-14724 GCF_002358725.1 Microbacterium sp. UBA3394 | reverse complement strand
TCCGCAGTCACCTTCCGCGCATCCCGCTCGCTCCGCAGTCACCATCTGCGCATCTGACAGCGGAGCACCCGCACAATCTGACTGCCGAGCGGTCATGCGGCCACGCGCGGCGGCGCGCACGCGGCAGCGCGCACGCGGCAGCGCGCACGCGGCAGCGCGCACTCGGCGAGTACGTGTGCACTCGGCGCGCGCGTGGAACCGCCTCAGGAGCGGGTCAGGCGGTAACGCAGGGCGTCGAGCTCCGCGCGCAGGGCCGCCGGCACGCGGCCGTCGAAGGTGTCGTAGAACTCCTCCGTGAGATCGGCCTCGCGCAGCCACGAGTCGCGGTCGATCGCGAAGAGCGCGTCGAGGTCGTCCTGCGGCACGTCGATCCCCTCGAGGTCGATGTCGGATGTCTCCGGCAGCCGGCCGATCGGGCTGTCGACCGCGGGCACCTCGCCGTCGATGCGGCGGATGATCCAGTCGATCACGCGGGCGTTGTCGCCGAACCCGGGCCACAGGAAGCGGCCGTCGTCGCCCTTGCGGAACCAGTTGACCTGGAAGATGCGCGGAGCGCGGTCGAACCGCAGCTTCTGCCCGATCCGGAGCCAGTGTCCGAAGTAGTCGGCCATGTTGTAGCCGCAGAACGGCAGCATCGCGAACGGATCGCGGCGGAGCTCTCCGACGGTCCCCTCGGCGGCGGCGGTGCGCTCGGATGAGATGGTCGAGCCCATGAAGACGCCGTGGGTCCAGTCGGTCGCCTCGACGACCAGCGGCACGTTCGTCGCACGGCGTCCGCCGAACAGGATCGCATCCAGCGGCACGCCCTGCGGCGCATCCCAGTCGGGGGCGATCTGCGGGCACTGCGCCGCGCCGACGGTGAAGCGGGAGTTGGGGTGCGCCGCCGGCCGGCCCGACGCCGGCGTCCACGGCTGGCCCTGCCAGTCGGTGAGCTCGGCGGGGGGCGTGTCGGTCAGCCCCTCCCACCAGACGTCTCCGTCGGGACGGAGCGCCACATTGGTGAAGATCGTGTTACCCCACAGGGTCTCGACCGCCGTCACGTTCGTCGACTCGCCGGTGCCGGGAGCGACGCCGAAGAAGCCGGCCTCCGGGTTGATCGCCCACAGCCGCCCGTCTTCGCCCGGACGCAGCCACGCGATGTCGTCACCGAGCGTCTCGACGCGCCACCCCGGGATCGTGGGCTTGAGCATCGCGAGGTTCGTCTTGCCGCACGCCGACGGGAACGCCGCCGCGACGTGGTACGCCCGGCCGGCCGGATCGATGACGCGGATGAGGAGCATGTGCTCGGCCAGCCACCCCTCATCGCGGCCGATCACCGAGGCGATCCGCAGCGCGAAGCACTTCTTGGCGAGGATGGCGTTCCCGCCGTAGCCCGAGCCGTACGACCACACCTCGAGCGTCTCGGGGTAGTGCACGATGTACTTCTCGTCGTTGCACGGCCAGGCCACGTCCGTCTCGCCGGGCGCGAGCGGGGCTCCCACCGAGTGCACGGTCTTGACCCACGGCGCCCCCTGCGCGATCTCGCGCAGCACGTCGGTCCCCACCCGCGTCATGATCTCGATCGAGGCGACGGCGTACTCGCTGTCGGTGACCTGCACACCGATGTGGGACAGCGGGCCGCCGACGGCACCCATCGAGAAGGGCACGACGTACATCGTGCGTCCTCGCATGGATCCCTCGAACAGCGGCGTCAGAGTCGCGCGCATCTCGTCGGGCGCCGCCCAGTTGTTGGTGGGGCCCGCGTCGATCTCGCGCTCGGAGGCGATGAAGGTGCGCCCCTCCGTGCGGGCGACGTCGCTCGGGTGGGAGCGGGCGAGGTAGGAGCCCGGACGCCACTCGGGGTTGAGCTTGATGAGCTTTCCCTGCTCGACCATCGCTCGCAGGAGGGCGTCGTTCTCGGCGCGCGAGCCGTCGACCCAGTGGATGCGGTCGGGCTGCGTCAGCTCGGCGATCTCATCCACCCACGCGACGAGCTCGGCCATGCCGTCGCCGTCGAGGCGGGGTCGGATGCCGAAGCGTCGCTGCTGCGGGGCATCGTCGGTGACGCGGGGGGAGATGTCTGCGATGGCCATGTCGCTCCTCGGTGCGATGGGTGGCGTGCGGTGTACGACGGGGAGAACGTCGATCTGTACCCACTATCGGAGGAATCAGCGGCGTCTTACCAAGAATCAGGATCGTATTTTCTGCATTTCTTTCGCTATGCTCAAGGAATGCACGCGACGCCGCTGGAACTGTCGACCCTGGGCCACCGCATCCGACACCAGCGGGTGAGCCACGGGATGACCCTGGACGAACTGGGCGAGAAGGTCGGTGTGGCCGGAAGCCACCTGAGCCTCATCGAGAACGGCAAGCGGGAGCCGAAGCTGTCGCTGCTGCAGGCGATCGCGGCGGCGACCGGGGTGGATGTCGGTGAGCTCCTCTCCCCGGAACCACCGAACCGGCGCGCGGCGCTCGAGATCGAACTCGAACGTGCGCAGAGCGGGTCGGTCTTCCGCAGTCTCGGCATCGAACCCGTGCGCGTGACCAAGGGCATGAGCGACGAGACGATCGAGTCGGTCCTGGGCCTGCACCGCGAGCTGCAGCGCCGCGAGCGGGAGGCGATCGCGACCCCCGAAGAGGCCCGGCGCGCGAACACCGAGCAGCGCCTGCGCATGCGGGCGCTGGACAACTACCTGCCCGACATCGAGCGGCTCGCCGAGAAGCAGCTGAAGGCGGCGGGCCACTCCACCGGCGCCCTCACGCATCGCACGGTGAGCATCATGGCCGAGCAGATCGGCTTCGAGCTGATCTACGTCAACGACCTCCCCTCCTCCACGCGTTCGATCACCGATCTCGAGAACGGTCGCATCTATCTGCCGCCGGCGTCGATCCCCGGCGGCCACGGTCTGCGGTCGATGGCCCTGCAGGCCATGGCGCACCGGCTCCTGGAGCACGAGAGACCCGCCGATTACGCGGACTTCCTGCGGCAGCGGCTCGAGATCAACTACTACGCGGCGTGCTGTCTCATGCCCGAGTCCACCGCCGTGGGATTCCTGCAACAGGCCAAGAAGGACCGCAATCTCGCCGTCGAGGATTTCCGCGACGCGTTCGGCGTCACGCACGAGGCGGCAGGCATGCGCATGACGAACCTCATGACGCACCACCTCGGCATGCGCCTGCACTTCCTGCGCGTCGACGGCGACGGCGCCATCTCGCGCGTGTACGAGAACGACGACCTTCCGCTTCCGGCCGATGTCACCGGTGCGGTGGACGGACAGGTCGCGTGCGCGAAGTTCTCCGCACGGGCGGCGTTCTCGGAGCAGAACCGCACCACCGAGCACTACCAGTACACCGATACGCCCAACGGCACCTACTGGTGCTCGACGCAGACGGGGACTACCGCGGAGGGCGAATTCTCCATCACCGTCGGTGTGCCCTTCGACGACGCCCGCTGGTTCCGCGGCCGCGAGACGACCACGCGCGCCGCCTCGACGTGCCCCGACGAATCGTGCTGCCGTCGTCCGGCGGTCGAGGCGACGGCGCGCTGGCGGGGGAAGGCGTGGCCGAGCGCACGCGTGCACATGCAGATGTTCTCGCCGCTCCCCCGCGGCGCCTTCCCCGGGGTGGACGAGAACGAGGTGTACGCCTTCCTCGACCGCCACGTCTGACCCGCATCCGAGCCCGCCGAGCCACCCCCTTCGCGCCGAGCCGCCCCCTTCGTTGCGTCGACACAGGGGTCGCTCGCAGAAAAAGGGGTGGCTCGGGGCGGGGTGGATGCGCGCGTCAGCCGGGGAGGGGGCGGGCGGACCAGCCGGTCGCGGACGGGGTGTACTCGATGCGACGGCTCGGGGCCCCGGGATGCGACACCCAGAACAGCCAGCGTTCGGGCCGCACGGCGAAACCGACCCACCCGGCGGGGGGCTCCGGGTCGGGATGCGCGGCGGCGAAGCGCGCCCATCCCTCCTCCCGCGCGGCCAGCGGCTGGGCGGCGACCTCCGGCGTGTTCACCCAGGCCAACTGACGCAGGTACGGCGACCGGCGTGCGTACGCTCGGGCGGCGCTGGCGTCGGAGACTCGCGTGGCGAGCCCTTCCACGACCAGCTGCCGGGTGAAGCCCGGCCAGAGGATCGTCAGCGCCACCCGGGGGTTCACCGCGAGGTCGGCGACCTTGCGGCTGCTCGCGTCGGTGTGGAACGAGAAGGATGCGCCGTCGAAGTCGCTCAGCATCACGGTCCTCGCGTGCGGGACGCCCTCCGGCGACACGGTCGACAGCGTCATCAGGATGCGGTCCTCATCCGGCCCCGGCAGCCAGCTCGCCGCGAGCGCCGCCGGGTCCGCGGGAGGATCGGCGGCGTGCACGGGATCGCTGGCGTGGTCGATGACCGGCACCTCGACCGCGATCGAGATCGACGCCGGATGCGCGGCGCCGCTCATGCGAACTCGAATCCATCGATCTCGGCGAGCGCTTCGGCGACGAAGTCGACCCCGCGCTCGAAGAGCACCTTGCCGAAGGCCGCGTTGGCGCCGGTCGCATCCCCGATGACGCCGGTGGGACCGAAGTCGTCACTGGTCCAGCCGAACATCACCGGCTTGCGGTTGAAGCCGATGTGCGTGTGTCCGGCGATCTTCTCGGGCACGTTCCGCGGCGGCATCTCGGGCGCGACGAGGTGCGGTGCGAGATGCATGACGAGCGAGGTCTCCCCGAAGCCGGCGTGGATGCCCTGCCCCTTCTCGTCCGGGCCGTCGACGCCGTCTCCCGACGCCCCCGCGCCGGACGGCATGGAGAAGGATCGCAGGCCGTACCGGCGGCGCAGCTCCCGGTTGAGCCATCCGAGCAGCATGACGTTGCCCCCGTGGCCGTTGACGAAGGCGACCGTGCGCACCGGGGTCTGCGCGATCGCCGCGCCGATCTGCACGAGCTCGTCGAGCAGCGTCGTGCCCTCGATCCACAGCGTGCCGGGGGCCCAGTGGTGCTCGTCGGATTTCGCGTAGGCGACCGTCGGCAGCAGCCACGCGTCGATCCCGGCGGCGACCGCGCGATCGACGGCCGCCGTCGCGACGGCCTCGGCGATGAGCGCGTCGGTGCGCAGCGGAAGGTGCGGGCCGTGGTGCTCGATCGCCCCGATCGGCACGACGGCGATCGACCGGTCGCTCGTGGCGGCGGTGATCGCGGGGCCGGAGAGATCAGCCCACGCCCGGCTGGGCGGAGTGAACGGGGTGGTCATCGGATGGCTCCCTTCGTGGGGCCGGCGTAGTCGGGGTTGAGCTTTCCAGGGTTCAGCAGCCCGGCGGGGTCGGTCACGCGCGCGAGGGCGACCGTCTCGGCGAGGCGGAAGTCGACGTTCCACTGGTGCGGGTTGTGGGTCGACACGCCCAGGTCGTGGAGGGCCTCGATGCCGGCGTAGACCGCCTCGGGACTCTCGTAGACGCCGGCGAGCATCCCGATCGGCACGGTGTGACCGGCCTCGATGTGCAGCTGGCCGCCGGGATACACCGCGTGCACCGCGTCGATGCGCTCGACGAGGGCGTCACCCGAGACCTCGACGTGGAAGTAGACGCCCGGTTCGGACTTCTGCAGCCACTCGATCGGATGGTTGTAGCTGAGCACCGAGATCGCCGACGAGACGTTCGCCCCCTCCCGCACGTCTTCGATGCGGCCACCGGCCGCTTCGATCAGCGCCGTCGCCTCGGGCACGGTCGCGATGTCGGCGATCATCCGCAGGGAGCTGCGCCCCTCGGGGAAGGCGTCGTCGGGCGGCAGCTGCGCCGTCACGTGCGGGGTGTCCGCCGACACGAGCCGGGGCAGGGGTGTGAGCCGTCCGAGCGAGCGCAGCACCGACAGGGCGCCGGAGAAGTCGGGGAAGGATGCATACAGCCCGCGCCAGTCCTGCAGCGGATCCAGCCGCACGGTGGCCCGGGCGATGATGCCGGCGGTGCCGTAGTTGTGAACGAACCCCTGCGCCGCTTCGCCCTCGACGTGCACGAGTTCGCCGGCGGAGGCGGGCGTGACGACGTCGAGGGCGACGACGAAGCCGCGATCGTTGGACCCGTGCGCGATGGTCCCGGTGCCGCCGGATCCGCCGCTGAGGAAGCCGCCGAGGCTGGAGTGCACCGTCGACGGATACATCCACAGCTGTCGCCCCGCGGCGCGCGCCGCCTGCTCGAGCGCGGTCATCGGGGCTCCGGCGTCGGCGGTGATCGTCTCGTCGGTCACCTCGATGACCGACCGGGCGCGCGACATGTCGAGCACGAGCCCGCCGGGCATCGGGATCGCCTGACCGTAGTTGCCGGTGCCCTTGCCGCGCGGCGTGATCGGGGCCCCGTGGCGTGAGGCGATGCCGACGACCGCGGCGATCTCGGCGGCGGTGGTCGGGAACGCCACGAGGTCGGCGACCCCGAGCGGGAGCTGCTCGGCGATGATCGGCGACATGCGCGCGCCGTCGACCGACGCCTTCTCGCGCTGACGCATGTCTGAACTGACGCCGCGTGGGCCGAGCAGATCGGCGATCTCGCGCTCGAGGGCGGCGTAGTCGGGGGTGGTCATGGATGTCCTCCTTCATCGCATCTCCCGAAGGCGGTGCGCGGCGAGCCGGGTGATGAGTCACTCGTCGCGCGGGGTGCGGGATGCCGGGGGTCGGCACGACCGCCCGGTAGCCTGCTGGCATGGCGGAAACGATGGGGCGCCGGGCGCCGGACGGTCCGGCGGACCCCGACGAGGCCGCACGCGCGCTCGGAGCGCGCATCCGGGCGCTCCGCACGGCGCGTGGGGCGACCCTCACCGAGGTGGCCGCCGAGGCGCAGCTGTCGCACTCGTTCCTCAGTCAGGTCGAGCGCGGGCTGGAGCGCTTGAGCATGACCTCGCTCTTCCGCGTCGCGCAGGCGCTCGGTACGACGCAGCAGGCGCTGCTGACCGAGCAGCCGCGGGAGCGCTCGGAAGGCGGGTTCCACCTGTTCCGCCGTCAGGATGACTCGGCGGTGGACACCGAGAGCGGCCCCGTGCACGTGATGGCGCCCCCGACCGGGCACTTCGTGCCGATGATCATGATCGGGCCGTTCGGCGACGAGGGCCCCTGGTGGGAGCACGGCGAGGACGAGTTCGTCTACGTGCTCGACGGCGTGCTGGTCGTCGTGCTGGACGAGGGCGAGCACGAGCTGCGCGCCGGCGACGCGACGTACTACGAGGGATGGGTGCGCCACAAGTGGCGCACCCCGGAGGGCGAGACGAGCCGGGTGGTCGTCGTCAAGGAGCAGCGCCGCAGCTGAGCCGGCGCGACCGGTCACGCTCCCCCTCCCAGCTCGCGGGCGATCGTGGCGAGCGCTCGTGCGTAGGCGATCTCATCGCCGCGCCGCGCGCCGCCGGCGACGACGACACCGGCGACCCCCGGAACCTCGAGGAGGGCCGAGCCGTACTCGATCGCGAGCCGGATCCCCTCCGAGCGCATGTCGCGCGCGGTGCGCAGCCGCTCGGCGTATCCGGGCGGAAGGAGCGCGGCGTGGAAGGAGGCCAGGAGCGCGGCTCCGTCGTCGTCGACGATCACCGGCACGCCGGGGAGGACGGGCGCGGTCGCGCCCACACCGCGGCACCGCTCGATGAAGGCGGCGACCTCGTCGACGCCCCCGCAGTACTGCATCAGGCACAGGCGACCGCCGGCACGTTGTTTCTCCGCCACGCGTAGGCCGCGAATCTGGTGGGGCGGCGCCGCCGGCGATTCGGCGAAGGACGGGAGAAGCCCGTGGGCCCGGGCACGGGGAAGAAGCGTGGTCGCCTCCAGGTCGAACACCGGCGCCGCGTCGGGCCGGTCGCCCGTCTCGGTGTGGTCTCCGGTGACGCAGTGCACGCCGGCGACACCCGCGTCGCGAAGGGCGGCGAGTTCCCCCTCGAGGGCGACGCGGTTGCGGTCGCGCGCGTTGACACCGATCCAGGCGCGCATGCCGGCGGCGGTCATGAGGTGACCGCGGTAGGACGGCGGGAACTGCGTGCGCGAGGTGGCGGCATCTCCCGACAGCGCCGCATCGGCGTGGGGAGCGAGCACCTCCGCCACGCGCGAGACGTCGTCGGCGACCATCGGTCGCGCGGGAAATCCCGTCATCACGAGGGCGCGCCGGGCGAGGATGTCGGCGACCTCCGTGGCCGCCGCGGTCGGAGCGGGAACGGGGATCGTCGACGCATCCGTCCATCGCACCGGCAGGTCTCGCTGCAGGAAGACGCAGGGGTCGGGATGCGCTTCGCACGATCCGTCGGGGTTGACACCCCCGCACGGGCCGTAGGTCATGTTCTTCGGACACGCGTCGAGCGGAGCGGCGCGGTGCATCGTCGCAGGAGGGATGGTCACCGGACGCTCCGCAGGATGTCTAGACTTCGGCGATGGAGATCTCGACTCGCACCGCAGCCCTCACCGAGTGGACCGAGCGACTCGCGGAGCCCGCCCCCGCCCCGGGCGGCGGCGCCGCGGCGGCGGTCGTCGCCGCCATCGGCGCCGCCGTCGCCGCCATGGCCGACGGCTATGGCGACGATCATCCCGACGCCCGACGTTTCATCGCCGCGCGCGAGCGGGCGTGGGACGTCGCCGACGACGACGCCGGGGCATCCGCCGATCTCGCCGTCGTCTTCCATGCCGCGCCCGAAGAGCGGGACGCCGACCGCACCCGTCGCATCCTGGAGCACGCCGCAGCGTCGTCCGCCGCGGTGGCCGGAGTCGTCGTCGAGCTCGCCTCTGCCCTCGAGCCGCTGGCGGAGCGGTGCCCTGAGCCGGTGCGCGCCGACGTGGCCGTCGCGGCCCGCCTGCTCGCCGCGGGCGCCCGGGCCGGAGCGGTCAACGTGCGGGTCAACAGGACCGCGTGCGCAGACGCGGGCAGCAGCGCCGAGGTCGTCGAGGGTCTGCGCGCGAAGGAGCAGGACGCGATCGCCGCCGCCGACGCCCTCGATCGGCTGGCCGCCGTCGTCACCGAAACGCTCTGACACCGCGGATCAGTCCATCGAGATGGACGTGTCGATGAACTCGTTCGTGTAGAGGTCTTCGATCGAGATCTCCTCAGCATCGGCCGCGCTGATGCTGCCGGATTCGACGAGGAACGGCACGAAGTCGTCGAGGATCGACTGCATGCGCTCGGGGTCGAACTGCCCGAACACACCCGAGGCCTCGTCATTCTGCACGATCTCGAGCGCGAGCTGCTGCTCGACGGAGAAGTCGGCGACGCCCTCGGAGTAGGTCCAGCCGGTCTGGTAGGTGTCGACGAGTTCGACGATCAGCGCGTTGGTGCCGGCCGGGTCGGCGAGGTAGTCGAGCTGCGACTGCTGCATGATCGGGACGAGCTTGGCGAGGCAGTCGCCGTACTCCTCGATCGCGTCGGCACGCACGGCGAGCGGTTCCGGATAGATGGTGTAGCCGACCTCGCTCAGCAGCTGGAAACCGACCGGCTTGCCCCACTCGGCGATCTCGTTCTCGTAGATGTAGGGCTCGGCGGTCGCGAAGCCCTGCTGGAGGATCGTCGGGTCGGAGACGAAGCGCTGCGCCGTGCCCTCGTAGCTGAGGTCGATCTGCGAGCTGTCGATGATGCCCTGCGCCAGGAGCATGTTGGGGATGACGTCGCCGGAGGTCACCACCGGCGCACCGTCGGCGGTCGCCTCCGCGATCGTGGTGGCACCGTCGTGGCTCTCCGGGTCCCACATGAGGATCTGCGGACTCCAGGTCATCTGCGACGTCACGGCGACCGTCGGCTGATCGGCGGCGGCGACGATCGCCGCATCCGTGTTCACGGCACCCAGCAGGATGTCCTCATCCAGGTACATCAGCGCCGGTACGGGCTGGAAGTTGACGTTCGGGCCGCCGGGGCGCACCTCGATGTCGACCCCGGTGTCGACGCCCTGGGCGACGAGGGATCCGGTGACGCTCTTGACGTCGTTGTCGATCGTGTAGTCGTCGCCGACGAGCGCGTACATCGCGCCGTGCTCGGCCTCGGGCTGCCAGTCCTGCTGCATGACCACGGTCGCGGGGCACACCTCGGACAGGTCGAGGGCGCCGCCGGCCTCGGCGGTCGGGGCGGCCGGGGTCGTGTCGGCGGCGGGTTCGGTCTCGTCGCTCGAACAGGCGGCCAACCCGAGGGTGGCGACCGACAGGGCGAGACCGGCGGCGACGGAACGTCGGATGATGCGGGTGGGGGGTGTCATCTCGAGAGTCCTCCTGGACGAGTGGGTGATGCGCAGGACAGGGGATGGTGCGTGGGATGGATCGTGCGTGGGGGGAACGAGGTGTGGGGCGGGTCAGCGGTTCTTCCAGCCGAACAGCCGGCCCACGACGGCACGATCGAGGGCGGCGAAGACCGAGAACACGGCGACGCCGAACAGCGCCGTGAAGATGATGGCGAGGAACAGCGGCTCCATGTTCAGGCGCAGCGTGTAGGTGCGCAGGAGTCCGCCGATGCCCTGCGAGCCCTGCTGGAAGAAGAAGTCCCCGACGATCGCACCGATGACCGAGAGCCCCGCGGCGTTGCGCAGGCCGGTGAAGATCGACGGAATGGCGGCGGGAAGCTGGAGCTTCGTGAGCCGCTGCCAGCGCGAGGACTTGTTCAAGGTGAACAGATCGTGCGCCGAGGGGTCCGCCGACTGCAGACCGAACAGGGTGTTGGAGATCATCGGGAACACCGCGATGATCACGCACACCACGACGCGGGCGGGAATGCCATAGCCCATCCAGATGCCGATGAGCGGCGTGAGCGCGAGGATCGGGATGGTCTGCAGGATCACCGCGTAGGGGTAGAGCACCCGCTCCGCCAGGTGGGACTGCGACATGAAGATCGCCCACGACATTCCGATGACCACGGCGAGCGCGAGTCCCACCAGGGCCACCATCGTCGTCTGCCCGAGCGCGGCGAGCATCGGGCTGATGATCTGCGGGTTGCCGATCGTCTCGAGGACGACCTCGTGCGGCGGGGGCAGCAGGAACCGGCGGCTCTCAGAGAGCAGCAGGTACGAGACGGCGTACCAGATCACGAGGATGCCCACGACCGCGAGCACGATCGGCACGGCGCTGGACCCGGCGCGACGCAGCGTCGACGTGCGCTGAGGCCGGGCCTGCAACGGCGGGGCGGTGACCTGCGCGGGCGCCGCCGCGGCCGGGGCGGTGAGGGTCTGCTCGGTCATGCGTGCGCCTCCAGCGTCTGCGACAGATGGCCCGCGATGCGGCCGAATTCCGGTGAGTACCGCAGCTCCGGCGGGCGCGGATACTCCCACGGGATCTCGATGTCCTCCACGATCCGGCCGGGACGCCCGCTCATGACGAGCACGCGGCTGGACAGATACACCGCCTCGGAGATCGAGTGGGTGATGAACATCGCCGCGAACCGCTTGAGCTGGAACAGGCGCTGCAGCTCCGTCTGCATTTTGAGCCGGGTGATCTCATCGAGCGCGCCGAACGGCTCGTCGAACAGGGCCAGCTGCGGTTCGGCCACGAGGGCGCGCGCGATCGACACGCGCATCCGCATGCCCCCGGAGAGCTCGCGCGGATGCTGCTTCTCGAAGCCGTCGAGCCCCACGAGCGCGAGCGCCTCCCGGGCTCGTCGTGCTCGTTCGGCGGACGGCACGCCGGCGAGTTCGCCGACCAGTTCGACGTTCTTCTGGGCGCTTCGCCACTCCAGCAGGGTCGCGTCCTGGAAGACGAAGCTCGTCACGGCCGCATCGACGTCGAGGCTGCCGTGGCTGATGGTGTCGAGACCGGCGGCCAGGCGCAGAAGGGTCGACTTGCCGCATCCGGAGGGTCCGACGACCGAGACGAACTCGCCGCGGGAGATGTCCATCGAGACGCCGGTGAGCGCTCGGGTGCCGGTGGCGAAATCCTTGGTGACATCACGGAGGGCGAGCGTGGGCGCCGTCGTGACGGGCGCCGTGGTGGCAGCGGTCATACCGTGATCTCCTTCGGAGCGGGCGTGCGGATGTCGACGGTGGCGGTGGACAGGTGCCGCGTGGCCACGACGCGGCCGTCGCGAACGACGACCCGGTCGGGTGCGCGTTCGGCGAGCGCCTCGGCGACGGAGGATGCGCGCACGAGGAGCAGGTCGGCGACGTCGCCGTGCGCGCCGCCGGCGGCGGGCTTGCCCACGAGCGTTCGACCGGCCGACGCGACGTGCCACGCCTCGTCGGGTGACAGGTGCCCCGCGATCACGAGCGCCGCGGCCACGTCGACCATGTCACCGTTGCCGAGGGGGTTGAACGGGTCCTGCACGTTGTCGCCTCCGGCGGCGAGGAGGACTCCGGCCGCGCGGATCGCCCGCAGCGGCGGGACGGCGCGCGGCGTCGAGACGGGGTGGTCCCACCCCTGGAGGTAGAGGTTGGTGAGCGGGTTGGTCACGATGCTCAGCTCGGCCGCCGCGACGGTGGCGAGCACCTCGGTGAGCCGATCGCGGGACTGCACCGCGAGGCTCACGCAATGCCCGGCCGAACGCGTGCGCTCGGGCGCCCAGGGCGCCGTCGCGTTCGCGAGGTGGACGACATCCAGCGATGCGGGGTTCAGCGTCTCGTCGGTGTGGAAGTCCACCCCGATCCCGGCCTCGTCGGCGAGCGCGATCGTACGGTCCATCTCCCCCGTCGGATCCGGCGACAGATGGGGCGCGCCGCCGAGGAGGTCAGCTCCGAGCCCGACGGCCTCGCGCACGAGTTCCGCGGTGTGCAGGTGGCCGTGCATCGCGACGATCTGAAGGTCGACGAGGCCGGCGAACTCGTCTCGCAGCGCGACGATCGCGCGCAGGCCGCGGAGCGGATCGGCGCCCTCGTGGAAGTTCACGTGCGTGCGCATCGTCGTCACGCCGGCGCGCAGCGCCGCCAGCAGCGCGCGGCGGGCGTTGCGCTCGATCTGCTCCTGGGTGAGGGCGGCACCGAAACGCTGCCAGCAGGCCACGGCGTCTTCCAGCGAGCCGGCGGGGCGGCCGGCCATCTCCCACGTGTAGGCCTTGTCGATGTGGGCGTGCATGTCCGCCAGGGGCGGCAGCAGCATCCATCCGGTCGCGTCCACGCCAGCCGGGCCCGCAACGTCGCCGACGGAGGTCGAGAGGTGACCGTCGACGACGGCGAGGTCGCCGACGGTGCCGTCGATGGTGGTGACGTTTCGGAGCACGTCGAGCGCGGCGCCGGGGGCGAGAGATTCGGGCGTCGGGAGGACCATGGCGCTCGCTTTCTCGGTGGTGACGGTTTGGGGAACGGTGTTGGCTTGACCAACAATGGCCATTGAACGCCGACCCTGTTTCGACCACCCACGCCACGTGTTGCGAGCCTGTTACGACTCGCAGCAGGCGCCGGATCGCCCCGAAAACGTCGATTACGGTCGTCCCGCAGAACCACCCCGAGGAGCACCCGTGAGCTACTTCAGCGACGTCGAACGAGACCTCGTCATCGCCGCCCGCACCGACGTCGCCGACGGCGTCGTCGCGCTCGACCTCGTCTCGCCCAACGGCCGCGACCTGCCCGCCTGGACCCCCGGTTCGCACATCGACCTCGTGCTGCCGGGGTCCTCGCGGGACGAGGTCGTCGAGCGGCAGTACTCCCTGTGCTCCGATCCCGCTGAACGCGGATCGTGGCGGGTCGCGGTGCTCCGCGAGGACGCCGGACGCGGCGGGTCGGTGCGCGTGCACGAGAGTGCCGAGGTCGGGGCGCGCATCCGGGTGCGGGGGCCCCGCAACCACTTCCCGTTCACCCCCGAGCCGGGGCTTTCCTACCGGTTCGTCGCCGGCGGGATCGGCATCACCCCCCTGATGGCCATGGTCGCCGCGGCGGCCGCGGCGGGTGCGGACTGGCACCTCGACTACGCCGGCCGCTCGCGCCGCACGATGGCCTTCGCGAGCGAGCTCGCCGCGGCGCATCCGGATCGCGTGACCCTGCACGCCGCCGACGAGGGCGGGCGGTTCGACGTGTCCGGCCTCGCCGCATCCGCCGACGAGCACACGCGCATCTACGCGTGCGGCCCTGCGCGGCTGCTCGAAGCCCTCGACGCGGCCTTCCCGGGCGAGGACGGCACACGCCTGCACCTCGAGCGGTTCGAGGCGCGCGAGTTCGGCGAACCGGTGTGGCCCGATCCGTTCGAGGTGGAGCTCGCCCTCTCGGGCGATGTGGTGACGGTCTCCCCCCGGCAATCGGTCCTGGATGCGATCACCGAGCAGTCCCCCGAGACCGTGGTGCTCTCGAGCTGCCGGCGCGGCACCTGCGGCACGTGCGAAGCGCCCGTCCTGGAGGGCGAGATCGAGCACCGCGACTCGGTTCTCACACCGCTGGAGCGACAGGACAGCACCGTCATGATGGTGTGCGTCTCCCGCGCGGCCTGCCCCCGGATCGTGCTCGACCTCTGAGACCTCCCGGTTCAGCCGGCGATGCGCGCACGGAGGCCGGCGACGAGCGTCGCCTCGTCGGCCGTGAGCAGCCGCCCATCGCGCACCACCGCGGATCCCCCGACGAAGACGTCGCGCGGTCGTCGCCCGGGCGAGGCCCACAGGAGCCCGTCGACCGGGTCCGCGACGCCGGCATCGGCAACCCCCGAGACATCCCACACGCACACGTCGGCTCGGGCGCCGGCGCGGAGGTGCCCGATGTCGTCTCGGCCGAGGCCCGTGGCGCCGCCCTCGGTCGCCATCGCGAGAACCGTCCGGGCGGGGAGCTGCGCGCCGAGCAGTCCCGACACCTGCATCGCCAGGCGCGCATCCGCGAGCAGGTGGCCGGCATCGTTCGACCCCCCACCCGAGGTGCCGAGTCCGACGACGACTCCC
>NZ_DEPK01000012.1:0-4719 GCF_002358725.1 Microbacterium sp. UBA3394 | reverse complement strand
GTACTACCGCCTCCGCGACGGCGATGTGCAGACCGTGTACGCACACAGCCTGACAGACGACGAGAAGACCCGCGCCCTCGCCGCCGTCGAGGAGGAGGCTCGCCGCCTGGGGCTCTGGGAGAGCGAAACCTGGGGGCCCATCCTCGAAGACCGCGGCTCGCAGATCACCTTCTCCGCCCTCGGGCAGACGGCACCGCTCGAGGCCAAGAAGGCCTGGGACCCCACCGGCGAGAAGAAGAACGCGCTGCGTCAGGCCGTCGCCGACCGCATCCCCGACCTCGAGGTGCGCTCGGGCGGCTCGACCTCGGTGGACATCACCCACCGCGGGATCGACAAGGCGTACGGGATGCGCCGGCTCTCGGAGCAGACGGGAATCAGCCTGGACGACATGCTCTTCATCGGCGACCGCCTCGACCCCGACGGGAACGACTACCCGGTGCTCGCCATGGGCGTGGCCTGCCAGGCCGTGGACGGGTGGGAGGAGACCGCCGAGGTGCTCGACGCTCTCATCCCCACCCTCCCCGCGCGCTGACGAGACGGCTCTTCGGAGCCGCCAGGGCCGCCGCGCGTGTTCGCAACTCCGCAAGAACCGCGCCGCGCGGCGCCGAACTCCCCCACCCGGCCCGTCGCGGGCGCGGTCTTGAGGAGTTGCGAACGGGCGAGCGGGGTCAGGCCTTCGCGCCGGCCTTCGACGCCGTCGAACGCGTGCGAGGTGCGGTGCGGGCTGCCGGGGCGGCGATCGGGGTCATGCGCTGCAGCTGCGTGACATGACGCGGCTCGAGTTCCTCCAGCGACGAGACGCCGAGGAGGGCCATCGTGCGCGTGAGCTCGGTGCGCAGGATGTCGATCGTCTTGTCGACGCCCGCGCGACCACCGGCCATCAGGCCGTAGAGGTACGCGCGGCCGATGAGGGTGAACTTCGCCCCCAGCGCGATCGATGCGACGATGTCCGCGCCGTTCATGATGCCCGTGTCGACCATGATCGTGGCGTCCTTGCCGACCTCGCGCACCACCTGCGGGAGCAGGTGGAACGGGACGGGCGCGCGGTCCAGCTGACGGCCGCCGTGGTTGGAGAGCACGATGCCGTCTACCCCGAGGTCGATGAGCTTCTTGGAGTCCGCGACGTTCTGCACGCCCTTGATGACGATCTTCCCCGGCCAGATCTGCCGGATGATCTCGAGATCTTCGTAGCTGATGGTCGGATCCATCGCGGCGTTGAGCAGTTCGCCGACGGTCCCTCCCGTCGTCGAGAGCGACGCGAACTCCAGCTTGGGTGTCGTGAGGAAGTCGACCCACCACCACGGGCGGGGGATGGCGTTGAGGATCGTGCCGACCGTCAGCTGCGGGGGGATCGAGAATCCGTTGCGCTTGTCTCGCAGGCGCGCGCCGGCGATGGGCGTGTCGACCGTGAACATGAGCGTGTCGAAGCCCGCTTCGGCGGCACGGCGCACGAGGCCGTAGGAGATGTCGCGGTCGCGCATGACGTAGAGCTGGAACCAGTTGCGCCCGGCGGGGTTGGCGGCCTTGACGTCTTCGATCGAGGTCGTGCCGAGCGTCGACAGCGTGAACGGGATGCCGGCGGCCCCGGCAGCGCCGGCCCCCGCCGTCTCGCCCTCCGTCTGCATGAGACGCGTGAAGCCGGTCGGCGCGATGCCGAACGGCAGCGCGCTCGGTCCCCCGAGCACCTCTGTCGAGGTGTCGACGTGCTCGGCGGGGCGCAGCACGTCGGGATGGAACTCGATGTCCTCGAACGCCTGACGCGCTCGCGCCAGCGACAGCTCCCCCTCGGCGGCGCCGTCGGTGTAGTCGTAGGCGGCTTTCGGCGTGCGCCTCTTCGCGATGCGCTGGAGGTCGTAGATCGTGAGGGCACCCTCGAGACGACGCCGGGTGGGATTCAGCTCGGGCTTCTTGAACTGCATGAGTTCGAGGAGCTCGGCGGGCTTGGGCAGCTGACGCTGGACCATGGTTTCCTTTTCCTTCTGCGATGGACGATCAGCGGGAGAGCCCCGCGTGGGCGTAGTAGCCGGAGATGTGCTCGTTGACGAGACGGCGGGCGCGAGCGGGGTCGCCGTCGTCGACGGCCGCGAGGATCTCGGCGTGCTCGTCGCGCAGGCGCGCCGCCGTCGCATCCCAGTCGTCGATGTTGTCGGCGCCCCGGCGAACGTAGGACTCGATGGATGTGCGGAGCCCGGCCATCATCGCGGAGATCACGACGTTGCCCGATGCCTCGGCCAGGCTCAGGTGCAGCTGCGCGTCGAGCGCGAGGAACTCCCCCGGCGTCAGATCGGTCGCCGCCATCGCCGCCATCACGCGGCGGGACTCCCGGATGCTCCGATCCGGGTCCCGCGCGAGCGTGTCGACGACGGCTTCCTCGAGCGCGAGCCGCGTGCGCACGACGTCGTGGAGGGGGAAGCCTTGAGCGGCGACCTGCAGCCTCAGGAGGGCCTGCATGCCGCCCGTCGGGGCGGCGACGATGATCGCGCCCGATGCCGGGCCCGATCCGGTGCCGGTGCGGATGAGTCCCATGACCTCGAGCACGCGGAGCGCCTCGCGCACGCTCGAGCGGCCGACGCCGAGGCTCCCGGCGAGCTCCCGCTCGGCGGGGAGCCGGTCGCCCGGCCCGAGGCGCCCTTCGAGCAGATCGTTCTCGATCTTTTCGAGCACGACCTGCCACGCACGCGACGGTGCAGGCGTCGACGGTTCCGCCATGAAACGTTTTCCTTCCGTGGTCTGACCATCGTACACGCTGTGGTCAGACCACGGAAGCCGTCCGTCGAGGCGACGCTGTGACTACTCGGCGGTCGCGTATCCCTGCGGGTTCTGCGACTGCCAGGTCCAGTAGTCGCGCGACGCCTCGTCGATCCCGAAGCGGGCTTTCCATCCGAGCTCGCGTTCCGCCTTCGCGGGGTCGCAGTAGGTCGCCGCGACGTCTCCGGGGCGGCGGTCCAGGATCTGGGTGGGGAGCTTGCGCCCGACGGCCTTCTCGAAGGAGGAGATCAGCTCGAGCACGCTCACCGGCCGCCCCGTGCCGAGGTTGTACACCGCGTATCCGGGTGCGGCCTTCTCGAGCGCGGAGACGTGCCCGTCGGCGAGATCGACGACGTGGATGTAATCGCGGAGTCCGGTTCCGTCGGGGGTGTCGTAGTCATCGCCGAAGACGCCGATGCGCTCGAGTGCTCCGATGGCGACACGCGAGACGTACGGCATGAGGTTGTTCGGGATGCCGGTGGGGTCCTCGCCGATCAGGCCGCTCGTGTGCGCGCCCACCGGGTTGAAGTAGCGCAGCACCGTGACATTGACGTCGGGGTTCACGCGCGCGACATCCGCCAACACGACCTCGTTCATGCGCTTGGACTTGCTGTAGGCGTTCGAAAGGTCGACACTCGTGGTCGACTCCTCGGTGAACGGCAGGTCGGCGGGGTCGGAGTAGACGGTTCCGGTGCTCGAGAAGACGAAGGAGCGGATGCCGTGTGCGAGGCCCACGCGCAGCAGCGCGAAGGTGGTGTCGAGGTTGTTGGCGTAGTACTCCAGCGGCTTCTGGGTCGACTCCCCGACCGCCTTGAAGGCGGCGAAGTGGATGATGGCGTCGATCGGGCCGTGGTCGGCGAACGCGCTCTCGACGACCTCGTCGTCGGCGGCGTTCCCGACCACGAGCGGGGCGCTCTTGCCGGTGATCCGCTCGACGCGCTGCGCCGCGACGGCACTCGTGCCCGACAGGTCGTCGAGCAGCACGACCTCGTGTCCGGCGTCGAGCAGGGAGACGGCGGTGTGCGCGCCGATGTAGCCGGCCCCGCCGGCAAGGAGTACTCGCATGCCTCCAGACTAGCCAGCACCGCGCCGGCGGGCGATCAGCGTCCGTCCAGCCGTCCGCCCGACTCGCCGAGGTAGCACTCCGCGCACATCGACTCGTAGGTCACACGGTCCGCCGTCAGCTCGTCGATCGCGACCTGGTCGCCGTCGAAGACGAACCTCCCGCCCACCAGGCGCGCGTTGAACAGCGCCTTCCGTCCGCAGCGGCAGATCGTCTTCAGCTCCTCGAGACTGTGCGCCAGCTCCATGAGGCGTCGCGAGCCGGGGAACGCCTCGGTGCGGAAATCGGTGCGGATGCCGTAGGCGAGAACCGGGATGCGGTCGAGGACGACGATCCGCATCAGATCGTCGACCTGAGCCGGGGTGAGGAATTGCGCCTCGTCGAGCAGCAGGCACGCCACGTCGGCGCGCCGCGGTGGGTCTTCATCGGGGAGCAGACTCTCCCGCGCCTCCGCCTGAACGCGCGCGCGATGCTCGGCGAACAGAGCGCGCAGGTCCTCATCGGGACGGATCAGGAAGTCGACCGGCCGCGTGACGCCGAGACGGCTCGAGACGCGATCGGCGTCTTTGGTGTCGATGGCAGGCTTGGCCAGCAGCACGCGCTGACCGCGCTCCTCGTAGTTGTACGCCGCCTGAAGCAGGGCGGTGGACTTGCCGGAGTTCATCGCCCCGTAGCGGAAGTAGAGCTTCGCCACGACTCCTCCTCCTACCGGCGTCCGACCGTGCCCGTCGCTGCGGACATGCCCGCTGCGCGGATCATCGCTGGATGGCGAGAACCCGGGCGGTCGTGTCCAGCACCGCGTCCGCCGCCTCCGGGCGGGGGTTGAGCGTCTCGCCGTAGCTCGGGATGAGCTCTCGCAGCCGCGGCTCCCACTCCGACACGCGGTCGGGGAAGCAGGTCTTCAGCAG
>NZ_DEPK01000049.1:0-2929 GCF_002358725.1 Microbacterium sp. UBA3394 | reverse complement strand
GTTCGACAACGTCTACGGCATCCGTCACTCGCTGCCCGATGGCATCAACCGGGCGACGGACGTGCTCATGGGCGGCAAGGTCGCGTTCGTCGCCGGCTACGGCGATGTGGGCAAGGGTGCCGCCGAGGCCCTCCGTGGTCAGGGCGCCCGCGTCATCATCGGCGAGGTCGACCCCATCTGCGCGCTCCAGGCCGCCATGGACGGATACCAGGTCGCGCGCCTGGACACCATCGTCGGCGACGTCGACATCGTGATCACCGGCACGGGCAACCGCGACGTCGTGACGGCGGAGCACCTCCTCGGCCTCAAGCACCTCGCCGTCGTCGGCAACGTCGGTCACTTCGACAACGAGATCGACATGGCCGGGCTCGAGGCTCTAGAGGGCGTCGAGAAGGTCGAGATCAAGCCGCAGGTGCACGAGTGGCGTCTGCCGAACGGCCGCAGCGTGCTGGTGCTGAGCGAAGGGCGCCTGCTGAACCTCGGCAACGCCACCGGGCATCCCTCGTTCGTCATGAGCGCCTCGTTCACCAACCAGGTTCTCGCGCAGATCGAGCTCTACCTGCGCCCGGAGCAGTACCCCCTCGGCGTCTACGTGCTGCCGAAGGTGCTCGATGAGAAGGTCGCCCGCCTGCACCTCGACGCACTCGGTGTCGAGCTCACCGAGCTGACCGAGGCGCAGGCTGCCTACCTGGGGGTTCCGGTCGAGGGCCCCTACAAGCTGGGCCACTACCGCTACTGACGTGCCCCGCCCGGGGTGGTGCCGCAGGCCGAGCCCGCGCGGGTGCGCTTGCCGCGGTGCGCGCCGCGGGGAGCGCGCCGCTGCCGTGCACGCGGCCCCGGCCTCCACGCCGCTGCCGCTGCATGTCCCACTTTCTGTCCGTTTGGCGCGGAATGAGCGCAGATATTGGGACATGGATGTGGTTCGGCCTGGAGCGTGTCCCAGTTTCTGCTGGTTTGGCGCCGAATGAGCGCAGAAAGTGGGACATGGGTGTGGTTGGGCCTTAGGCGATGCGCCGCGGAGCATGTCCCAGTTTCGGTCGGTCTGGCGCCGAATGAGCGCAGATTTTGGGACATGGATGCGGTGTGGCCTGGGGCATGTCCCAAAACCTGATGGGGCCCGGGCCGGGGCGGGCGCCCGCCGGGGCCGAGGCGGTCGCTGGGGCCGTCAGGCGCCGAGGCCGCGGGTGAGGCGGGCCACACGCTGCGACTGCAGCTCCAGAGCGCGCAGCTCGCGGTCGCGGCGGACGGCGACGACGGCGCGCACGAACGTCTCCGGGTCGGCATGCGGCACGGGGGAGACGTGGGAGGCGGCCTCCTCGGCGAGTGACAGGGCGACGCGGCTGCGCGCGCCCGGCATCATGTGCTCGGCCTGCCGCACGAACTGCGCCATGCGCCGGGAGAAGCCGGGCGGAAGGTGAGCGACGTCGGCGGTCTCCGCCCACGACAGGAGCGAGGATGGCACGCCCGGTGCCGGCGCGGGCAGCGGCGGCGTGCGCGTGCGCTCCGCATAGGTGCCGGCCAGCAGGTCGCCCAGGCGCTGGGAGCGTGGTGTGAACGCGCCGACGACGGCGGCGAGCGCACCCAAGGTAAGCCAGATCTCCAGCACTCCGGTGAGAGCGCGGATGAAGGCCTGCCGGAATCCGGATGCGCCGCCGTCGATGCGCACGACCCGCGCGCCGACGGCGAGTCGGCCGAGACTGCGACCCCGCGTGGCCGTCTCGACCGTGGTCGGGATGACAACCATCACCAGCACGGCGACGACGATCGTCACGATGGGGAGCACGTCGGTGTCGAGCATCCCGAGGCTCCCGAGCCATCCGACGATCGCCACGAACAGCAGGAGCACCGCGATACCGACGAGCACGTCGATCAGGGCGCTGAGCGCCCGCAGGAAGAAGCCGACCGGCTGCACGTCGAGAGCGACGGCCTCACCGGTGAGCACCTCGTCCTGCTGGATCTCGACCACGGTCGGCGCCGGCGTGCTCATGGGTACAGTTAACCAGGTGGACCTCGACGCCCTGACTGCCGCCCGGCGCGAGGAATGGGACCGCCTGGACGCGCTCAGCCGCACGCGCCGGCCCACCGGCGACGAGGTCGACGAGCTCGTCACGCGATACCGGTCGGCCAGCGCGGACCTCGCCGACATCAAGACCTCGGCCGGTCGCACCCCGCACGGCGACCACGTCTCGACGATGCTCTCCCGGGCGCGTCTGCGCCTGACCGGTGCTCCCGAGAACGTGCTGCGGCAGATCCCGCGCTTCTTCGCCCTGCAGCTGCCGGCGGCGCTCCACCGGCTGCGATGGACGACGCTGGTCATCGCGGTCGCCTTCGTCGCCGTGGGCGCGATCGTGGCGGCATGGGTCGCCGCCGACCCGGCGCTTGTTGCGAGTCTCGGACCTCAGGCGGCGCTGGAGCAGTACGCCGATAACGACTTCGCCGAGTACTACTCCGAGAATCCCGCGGCGGTCTTCGCCGGCACCGTCTGGACCAACAACGCGTGGATCGCCGCGCAGTGCGTGATGTTCGGCATCACCGGCATCTGGCCGATCATGGTGCTCGTGCAGAACGCGGTGGGCGTGGGCACGGCCGCCGCGATCATGTTCGCTTTCGGCCGTGGTGACGTGTTCGTGCTCTACATCCTCCCGCACGGCCTGCTGGAGCTGACCTGCATCTTCGTCGCGGGCGCCGCCGGGCTGCACATCTTCTGGGCCTGGGTCGCGCCCGGACGGCGTTCCCGTGGGCAGGCGCTCGCCGAGGCGGGGCGCTCGCTCGCGACCGTCGCGCTCGGGCTCGTTCTGGCGCTCGCCGTCGCCGGTCTCATCGAGGGCTTCGTCACCGCGCAGCCGTGGCCGTGGCCGGTCAAGATCGGCATCGGAGCGCTCGCGCTCGGCGCCTTCGTGTTCTACATGGTCGTCGTGGGAGGGCGGGC
>NZ_DEPK01000205.1:0-4372 GCF_002358725.1 Microbacterium sp. UBA3394 | reverse complement strand
CGGGGTGACGATGTTCTTCACCGGAGAGCGCCACTTCTTCCACTGACGCCCCGGCATCCTCACCTCATCAGCATGTCCCCATTTCTGTCGCCATAGCGCTGCATACAGACAGAAATGGGGACATGCGTCATTTCGGCCGCCCGGCATGTCCCCTTTTCTGTTGCCATAGCCACCCATAAGGACAGAAATGGGGACATGGTGGTGCTCAGGAGGGGGTGGGGCGGCCGAACTCCTCGAGGAAGCGCAGCCACACCTCGCTGATCGTCGGATACGACGGCACGGCGTGCCAGAGGCGGTCCACCGGCACCTCGCCGACGATCGCGATCGTCGCGGCGTGCAGCAACTCAGCGACGTCGGGCCCGACGAAGGTGGCTCCGACGAGAACGCCGCGGTCGGTGTCGATCACAGCCCGCGCGGCGCCCTGGTAATCGTCGCTGTGCGTGGATGCGCCCGCGATCCAGCCGAGGTCGTAGTCGATGACGCGTACGGTCCGTCCGGCCTTCTCGGCGGCGGCCGCCGTGAGCCCGACCGAGGCGACCTCGGGGTCGGTGAAGGTCACCTGCGGCACCGCGTCGTGGTCGGCCGTGGCCACATGCACGCCCCACGGAGCGTCGTCGACCGTCGCCCCATGAGCGCGGGCGGCGATGACGTCGCCCGCCGCGCGCGCCTGGTACTTGCCCTGGTGGGTGAGGAGGGCGCGGTGGTTGACGTCGCCCACGGCGTAGAGCCAGTCGAAGCCGTCGACCCGCAGCGTGTCGTCCGTCTCGAGCCACGAGTCCGGCTCCAGTCCGATCGCCTCGAGCCCCAGGTCGCCGGTGCGGGGGATGCGGCCGGTGGCCACGAGCACCTGCTCGGCCGCGACACGGGAGCCGTCCGCGAGCTCGAGCTCCGCGCCGTTGTCGGTGCGACGGGCCGCGACGACCTCGGCGCCGGTGCGAACCGTCGCGCCCATGGCCCGGAGCGCCTCGGTCACCCGCTCGCCGGCGAAGGGCTCCATCCCGTTCAGCAACGACGAGCGCGCGATGACGGTGACGTCGGTGCCGAAGCCCGCGTAGGCCGTGGCCATCTCGGCGCCGACGACGCCGCCGCCGAGCACCGCGAGACTGGCGGGGATCTGCTTCGCACTCGTCGCGTCGCGGCTCGTCCACGGCTTGATCTCCGCCAGGCCCGGGATCTCAGGGAGCAGCGCTGCGGATCCGGTGCAGACGGCGATCGCGTGGCGGGCCACGAGCGTCTCCTCGGTTCCATCGGAGCCCGTCACGGTGAGGGTCTTCTCGCCCGAGAAGCGGGCGTGCCCGCGGACGAGGTCGATGCCGGCGCCGGAGAGCCACTCCACCTGGGAGGAATCGTTCCAGTCGTGCGTCATCGCGTCGCGGCGCCGAAGCACTCCGGCGACGTCGAGCTCACCCGTCACCGCCTGCTTCGCACCGTCGACGGCCCGCGCCGCGCGCACCGCGGCGGCACTGCGCAGCAGCGCCTTCGAGGGCATGCACGCCCAGTACGAGCACTCGCCGCCGACGAGTTCGGCCTCCACGATCGCGGTGCTCATCCCGCCCTGCACCGCGCGGTCGGCGACGTTCTCGCCCACCGCTCCGGCTCCGATCACGATCACGTCGTATTCGCGTTCCGCCATGGCCGTCACGCTACCGCCGCGCCGCGTCGGCGCACAGCCCTTGCGCACGGCGCAGGTCGCATGTCACAGGTCGCTGGGGCCCCGTGGAACCGCGCACCGCGATGGCCGATTTCCGCGAGTGTGCAGCGTTCGCGCGTGGCAGGGTGGAGGCATGAGCACGCTGGCGACGAGCATCCCCGCGATGTCCTTCGACGAGCGGTATCGCGTCATCCGGTCCCGCGATCGTCGCTTCGACGGGCAGTTCGTCACCGCCGTGCGGTCCACGGGCATCTACTGCCGCCCGAGCTGCCCGGCGCGCACGCCGAAGGAGTCGAACGTCACCTTCTACGCCACGTCGGCGGCGGCGCACGAGGCGGGATACCGCGCGTGCAAGCGGTGCCTGCCCGAGGCCGCGCCGGGCTCACCGCAGTGGAACCTGCGGGGCGACGTGACCGGCCGGGCGATGCGCCTGATCGCCGACGGCGTCGTCGAACGCGAGGGCGTGCCGGGCCTCGCGGGCCGGCTCGGCTACTCGACGCGTCACCTCACGCGCCTCCTCACCGCCGAGCTCGGCGCCGGTCCGCTCGCGCTCAGTCGAGCGCACCGCGCGCACACCGCGCGCATGCTCCTCGTGGGCACCGACATGCCCGCCGCCGACGTCGCGTTCTCGGCGGGCTTCTCGAGCGTGCGCCAGTTCAACGACACCGTGCGCGAGGTGTTCGGGATGCCCCCGCTCGACCTGCGCGCCCGTCGGCGTCGCACGCGCGCGGGCGAGCCGGTCGCGGGAGCGATCGATCTCGTGCTGCCCCACCGCGGACCGCTCGACGCCGCCGGCCTCTTCGCGTGGATGTCCGCGCGCGCCGTCGCCGGCGTCGAAGTCGCCGACAACGCATCCTTCGCCCGCGCGCTGCGGCTTCCGGGAGGCGCGGCCTGGTTCCAGGTGCGCGTCGGCGCGGACGACCGCGTGCGCCTGCACGCACGCCTGGCGCACCTCGGCGATCTGCCCGTGCTCGTCACGCGGGTGCGCCGGCTGTTCGACCTCGACGCCGATCCGCTCGCCGTCGACGAGGCCCTGGCGCGACACCCCGAGCTCGCCGGGCGGGTCGCGGCGCTTCCCGGCATCCGGGTTCCGGGTGCGGCGGACCCGCACGAGATGCTCATCCGGGCCATGGTCGGCCAGCAGATCACGGTGGCCGCCGCGCGCACGGCGCTCACCGCACTCGCCGCGGCGCTGGGGGAGCGGGTGGCGCCCCACGCCGGCACCGACCGGCTGTTCCCCACGATGGCTGCGATCGCCGAGCACGGTCACGAGGTGCTGCGCGGGCCGGCCGCGCGCATCCGCGCCATCGCGGGAGCCGCCGCCGCACTCGCGTCGGGGGAGCTCGCCCTCGGGCCGGGCGACGACGCCTCCGAGCAGCGCGCGGCCCTGCTCGCCCGCCCCGGGATCGGACCGTGGACGGCCGACTACGTGCGCATGCGCGTGCTCGCCGATCCCGACATCACCCTTCCCGGTGATGTCGCGGTGCGTGCGGGAGCGCGGGCGCTGGGCATCCCGTCCGATCCGAAGGGGTATGCCGCGTGGGCCGAGCCACTCGCGCCGTGGCGGAGCTACCTCACCGCGCACCTGTGGGCCGCCGCGCCGGCTTCGCGGCGCGCATCCGTACCGACCGACAGCCCGATCCAGGAGGCATCATGACCGCCACGCTGCAGACCCTCGACACCCCGGACGGCGCCTTCACGATCCTCGCCGACGACGGAGGGCGCGTGATCGCATCCGGCTGGACCGCAGATGCCGAAGCGATCCTCGCGCGGCTGCGGCCGGTCCAGCTTCCCACCGACGTGCGCACCGTGGGGGGCGAGACCCCCGCATCCGATGCCGCTGTCGCCGCCGCTGCCTACTACGACGGCGACGTGCACGCGATCGACGCGGTGCCGGTTTTGCAGACCGGCACGACCCTGCAGCGCGCGGGATGGGCGGCGCTGCGCGGGATCGCGCCCGGCCGCCCGCTCACGTACGCGGAATTCGCCGAGGCTCTCGGGTCGCCCGCGGCCGTGCGCGCCGCCGCTGCGATCTGCGCTCGCAACGCGCCGGCGCTGTTCGTTCCCTGCCACCGCGTGCTGCGCTCGGACGGGACGCTCGGCGGCTTCGCCTGGGGACTGGACGTCAAGCGCAGCCTCCTCGCCCGCGAGGCCGTCGCCGGCTGATCGCCGCGCTCCGTGCACGCGGCGCGGCGACCCGGTCGGAGGAAAGCGCTTGCGGACGTCGCGCCGATGCCGATATTCTGAACGGCTGTCGCCGATCGCGACATTCCCGTGAACCCTAGGAGGATGCCATGTCCCACGCCGCCGTTGTGAAGAGCGCATCCGTCCTCGTCGCCGGGTTCGGGATCCTTCCCGACCGCGCCCGCTGAGTCTCCTCGCGCGCGCCCGGTGCATTCCGGGCATCGTCTGTCCCGTCCGTGCGTTCTCCTGATCGCACGCCCTTCGATCTCTGCGCCATCCGGCGCCGCCCCACCGCTTCATCTGCGCGGTCCGCTCCACCACTCCCACAAGGATCATGACCACCACCGCTCCTGATCAGACCGATCCGACTCCGCACCGCCTCTCGACGCCGCGCGCGCTCGCGCGCCTCATCCCGTTCGCCAAGCCCGTCCTGCCGCGACTGGCGCTCGGCGCCGTGAGCGCCCTCGGCGCGAGCATCCTCGCCCTCATGATCCCGCTCATCCTCGAGGAGGTCGTGCGCGGCCCGATCGCCTCGGG
>NZ_DEPK01000145.1:0-3206 GCF_002358725.1 Microbacterium sp. UBA3394 | reverse complement strand
CACGTCCACGTGCGGATAGGGCCGCCCGACCGCACCAGGATGCGCGCGCGCGTCGGTCTCGGACAGGTGCAGCACGTTCGGCCCCGCCTCCGTGAGCCCGTATCCCTGCGTGAGGGCGACGCCGCGCGCGGCCCAGCTCTCGCGCACCTCGCGGGGGACGGTCGCGCCGCCGACCAGCGCCAGCGTGAGTGCACTCAGGTCGACATCGTGCCAGCCGGGATCCGCGGCGAGCATCGCATACTGGGTGGGCACCCCCATCATGGCCGTGACGCGCCGCTGAGACATGAGCTGAAGCACGCGGGCAGGCTGGAACGCACGCTCGAGCACGACCGTCGCCCCCACCCACCACGCCAGCAGCGGCTGGCAGTTCCACGCGGCGACATGAAACTGCGGCAGCATCGCCAGCACGACGTCGCTGCTCGTCAGCGGCAGGGCACCGGCAAGCGCCATGTTGTTCCAGAAGCAGTTGGCGTGGGTGAGCACGACACCCTTGGGCGCTGCCTCCGAACCGGACGTGAAGATCACAAGGAGCGGATCGTCGTCGCGGACCGCGCGTTCCGCGCCGGGCCTCCCGGCTCGAGGCAGGTGCGTCTCGACCGCGCCGGCACCGAGCAAGACCATGGCGGGGGCCTCGGCGACGGTGCGGAGCGCTTCGTCGGCCAGGACGACGTACTCGTCGTCGACGAGGAGCAGATCGGGGTCGCTGCGACGCAGGAGCCCGCCGACCTCGCCCGGGGTGAGCCGCCACGACAGGGGCACGAACGCGACACCGGCCAACGCGCATCCGAAGAACGCCACGACATGATCGGCGGAGTTGCCCGAGATCGTCGCGATGCGATTCCCGGGTCCGTACCCGGCGCGGCGCAGCGACGCGGCCAGCGCGGAGGCCCGGCCCGCAAGCGTGGCGTAGTCGACGGTCACGCCGCGGTCGTCGATGGCGATCGCGTGCGGCGACTGCGCGGCGCGGTCGGTCACCCAGCGGCCGACCGTGTGGACGCCGGCGGACTCGATCGGTGCCGCCGTGCTCATGCGCGCACCTCGACGGGGTTCTCGGCCTGCGTGGCCGCATCGTCGATCTCCTCCAGCGGGCTCTCGTCGTGACCGGACCGCCGCCGTCGACGGAACAGCTTGTCGACGGTGCCGGCGATGCCACCGGGGAGGAACATCACCACGAGGATGAAGAGCGCGCCGAGGAGGAACAGCGGCTCCGACAGCGGGATGCGCAGGACGTCCGGAAGGCCGGCGATCGCCTCGGAGCCGGCGAGCACGGTGAGTCGCTGGTCCAGGAGCGTATAGAGCACACCCCCCACAATGGCACCCCACCGGAAGCCCACGCCGCCGAGGACGACCATCACGAGGATCGTGATGGTGAGGTCGGCCGATACCGCCCGTGGCACCGTGCCGGACTGCAGGAGCAGGTAGGCGACGCCGGCGAGGCTCGCCAGGACCGCGGCGATGACGAAGACCGTCAGGCGCACGGTGAACGGCGAGAGCCCCAGCACCCGCACGCGTTGCTCGTTCTCGCGGGTCGCACGGGCGAGGTGTCCGAGGCGGCTCTTGTCGACCCACAGGGAGACGAGGTAGACGATCACGAGGATCGCGAGGGTCAGCCAGTAGAGGTTGCGGGTGTTGACGACGCCGACCAGCGCATCGGGCACCAGGTCGGTGTTCAGCCCGAGGCCTTCCTCACCACCGGTGATGTCGGAGTTGCGCCGCACGAGCACTGAGCCCGCCTGCGCGAAGGCGAGCGTCACCATGGCGAACGGGATGCCGGAGACCCGCATCGACACCGCACCGGTGGCCAGCGCGATCACCATGCCGCCGAGCAGGGCGATGAAGACCCCCGGCCACAGCGGCACACCGAGGTGCTCGAGGGCGATGCCGAGACCGTACGCGCCGGCGCCGAAGTAGAGCGCGTGGCCGAAGGACAGCATCCCGGATGTGCCGAGGAGCAGGTTGTACGAGAGGGCCAGGGCGGCGAACACCATGCACAGCGACAGCAGTGCGAGCGTTCCGGGCATGTAGGTGGGGGTGGGGAGGATTCCCGGCAGCGACAGGTTGAGCATCGGGAGCAGCGCCATGAAGGCGATGAGGACGACACCGATGACGACCGGAACGAATCGGCGCACGTTCTTCGTCGAGCGCGGCATGTCAGGCCCTCCTTCCCATGAGTCCGGTCGGTCGCAGCAGCAGCACCGCGGCCAGCAGGATGACGACGATGAAGTCGCCCGTGCCGTTGAGATAGGTGTTGGCGACCTGCTGGAGCACGGCGACCAGCACCGAGGCGATCGCGGCGCCGGTGAGCGAGCCGAGGCCGCCGACCACGGTGACGATGAACGCGAAGATCAGCAGCGTCGCGCCCATGTGGGCCGAGACGTAGTTGGTGTAGTGCATCGCCATCACCCCGCCGATGCCGGCGGCGGCCCCGCCGATGGCGAAGACCAGGGTGAAAGAGCGGCGCACGTCGATGCCGAGGGCGGTGACCATCGCGCGGTTCTCGACACCGGCGCGGATGACCATGCCGTAGCGGGTCTTCTGCAGGAACAGCACGAGAGCCAGCAGCACCAGCCCCGCCGCGAGAATGAGCGCCCAGTACTTGTTCGGGATGCGCGCGCCGAGGATCTCGGTGGTCTGGGTCAGCCACGGCGGACCGGCGATGGTGATCGCATCGGTGCCCCACATGCCCTCGAACAGCGCGACGGCTGCCAGCGACAGGCCGACGGTGACGAGGACCTGTTCGATGTGCCTCTCGTACAGCGGTCTGATGAGGACGAGCTCGGTGAGGGTGGCGAACACGGCGCCGACGACCGCGCCGACGAGGATCGACAGGAGGAACGAGCCCCAGGAATCGGTGCCGAGCGCCTGCGCAACGAACCACCCCATGAAGGCGCTGAGGGTGAGGAATGCCCCGTGCGCGAAGTTCAGCACGTGCATGAGGCCGTAGATGAGGCTCAGACCGCTGGCGACGAGGAAGTAGAGGGCGCCGAGTCCGACGCCGGTGACGAGGGTGAGGACGAGGGTGCTCATGCGTGGGCCTCCGCGTGCACACCCAGCAGGCGCTTAGTCAGCTCGTCGTCGTCGAGGATCTCTGCGGCCGATCCGGTGTGCACGACGCGTCCGGCGCCGATCACGACGGCGGAGTCGGCGAGTCGTCGAACGACCTCGAGGTTCTGCTCGACCAGCAGGATCGGCACGACCTTCGCCGC
>NZ_DEPK01000171.1:15269-18647 GCF_002358725.1 Microbacterium sp. UBA3394 | reverse complement strand
GTTTCCTCCATTGTGCAAGATTCCCTACTGCTGCCTCCCGTAGGAGTTTGGGCCGTGTCTCTGTCCCAATGTGGCTGATCATCCTCTCAAATCAGCTATTGATCATTGTCTTGGTGAGCCATTACCTCACCAACAAGCTGATAGGCCGCGAGCCCATCCCAAACCGAAAAAATCTTTCCAACCCCCACCATGCGATGAGAGCTCATATCCAGTATTAGACGCCGTTTCCAGCGCTTATCCCAGAGTCCAGGGCAGGTTGCTCACGTGTTACTCACCCGTTCGCCACTGATCCACCAAGCAAGCTTGGCTTCACCGTTCGACTTGCATGTGTTAAGCACGCCGCCAGCGTTCATCCTGAGCCAGGATCAAACTCTCCGTAAAAAACGAAAGCCACACGCAGGTCGGAATAAGACCACACATGCGACGAGTTCAATCATGACCAAACGGATGCCATCACTGACAATCCAAAATTGATCCAAAGGAATCTCAAACCACAAAAAAGTGGCCGAGGTTATTTGGCATATGACAAGTGCACGCTGTTGAGTTCTCAAAGATCGGACGCACCAACCAACCCGCAACCAAGCAGGCCCAGAAGGGCAACTTCACAATCATACCCCACCCACACCAGCACCCAAACCCACACAACAGATCCGAAAGACCCAGGTGGATTCAGTGCCCGAAGGGCGAGACCCAATCCTAACGCTTCATACCGAAGTGCTTCAACCGTGAGGAGTTGGGGCGGTTCGCTGCTTGAGGGGGCGGGGCCTTCCGGCCGCTCCGCTCTCCCCTTTGGGGCGAACAACAAGAACACTACGTCCCCACCCACCCCCACGCAAAACCACACCACACCCCGGGCGTGTCGCGCAGGGTGTGGGAGTCACGACGCTTCGAGAAGAGCCCGGTAGAAGCCGATTCCTCGATGCCAGACATCGATTCGGATGCGCTCGTCGTGCGCGTGCAGCGCCTCGCGTTCGGCTCGGGTCAGGTGGAAGGGCGTGAAGCGGTAGACGTGGTCGCTGATCCGCGTGAACCAGCGACTGTCGCTGGCGCCCAGTTGCAGGTAGGGGGTCGTGACGACGTCCGTGCCGAGGGCCTCCCCCACGGCTCGCGCGATCCGCTGCCACGTCTCCCCTCGCCACGGCGAGACCGGCGAGGGCTCCGAACCTCGGCGCACCTCGATGTCCACCCCGGGGTCGGCGATCACCCTGCGCACCCTCGCGGTCGCCTCATCGATGGTGTCTCCGGTGAGAAGGCGCACGTTGACGGCGGCGCGCGCCCTCGTCGCGAGCACATTCTCGCCCGGCGCACCGCTGAGCTGCGTGACCACGGCGGTCGTCCGCACGATCGCGCGCATCTCGGGCCCGAGCGCTCCGAAGGCGCGCACGAGGAGGGGCGCGGTGAGACCGGTGTGGGAGAACACCGCGCGCAACGGCTGAGGCACGTGCGGTGCGAGGGTGGCGAGCATGGCCCGCACGGGCGGGACCAGTCGCACCGGGAACGGATGACGATGGAGGCGCACGATCGCGCGCGCCAGGCGCGCGGTGGCCGGAGTGCGCGGCGGCGTCGACGCGTGACCGCCGTCTTCGCGTGCGGTCAGCACGAGCGTCATGATCCCGCGCTCGGCGACACCCACCATCGCTGTCGGCACGGTGACGCCGGGGATCACTCCCTCGACGACCGCGCCGCCCTCATCGAGCACGAGGCCCGGTCGGACGCCGCGCTCGGCGAGCCTGTCGACCATGGCGCCCGCGCCGTCGCCGGCGGTCTCCTCGTTGTGCCCGAACGCCAGGTACACGTCGCGTTCCGGTGTGAAGCCGTCCGTGAGAAGGGCTTCGACGGCCTCCAGGATCGCCACGAGCGCACCCTTGTCGTCGATCGCTCCGCGCGCATGGATCGCCGCATCCGCGCCGTCACCGAGAACGGTCGGGTCGAACGGCGGCGTCTGCCACTCCTCGTCGACGACGGGAACGACATCCTGGTGCGCCATGAGCACGAGAGGCTGCTCGTCCGTGGAACCCGGCCACCGGTACAGCCGCGAGTACCCGGCCACGATCTCGAGCTCCAGGCGCTCGTGGACCAGCGGGTAGAGACGCTCGAGGGCCTCGGCGAAGCGCTCGAAGGCCGATCGATCCACCTGGGACTCGTCGGCGAAGGAGACGGTCGGGATGGCCAGAAGCTCGCGGAACCGCTCGAGGGAGGCTGTCACCCGTCGAGCGTATCGAGCGCGGACCGCGCGGTGCACTCACCTCGATTCCACCGGCGGCGGTCGATACAGTCGACGCATGACCGGACTTCGTTGGGGAATCCTCGCCACGGGCGGCATCGCCCACGCCTTCGCCCGCGACCTGCGCACCGCGGGTCTGGACCTGCGGGCCGTCGGATCGCGCCGACTCGAGGGCGCCCGCGCTTTCGCGGAGGAATTCGACGTCGCTCGCGTGCACGGCTCGTACGAGGCGCTCGCCGCCGATGACGATATCGACATCGTCTACATCGCCACTCCTCACCCGATGCACGCCGAGAACGCGCTGCTGCTGCTGGAGCACGGCAAGCACGTCCTCATCGAGAAGCCGTTCACGCTGAACGCCGACCAGGCGATCGCGGTCCGCGACCTGGCCCGCGCGAAGGGGCTCCTGGCGATGGAGGCGATGTGGACCCGGTACCTGCCGCACATGATCCGCATCCACGACATCATCGAAGCCGGAACGCTGGGCGAGATCCGCGCGGTGTTCGCCGACCACACGCAGCGGATCTCCGATGACCCCGCCCACCGGCTCAACGCCCTCGAGCTCGGCGGCGGCGCGCTGCTGGACCTCGGCATCTATCCCGTGTCGTTCGCCTGGGACATGCTCGGGGCACCGACGTCGATCGCGGCGACCGCGCGCCTGGGCGGAACGGGCGCGGACACGGAAGTGGCCACCATCTTCACCCACGCGTCCGGCGCCGTCTCGACCACGCTGTCGTCGTCGCGTGCGGCCGGCCCGAACACGGCCCACGTGGTCGGAACCGAGGGCCGCATCGACATCGACCGCGTCTGGTACACCCCGACGTCCTTCCGCGTCACAGCGCCCGACGGCACGGTGCTGGAGGAATTCGTCTCCGACATCGAGGGGCGCGGGATGCAGTTCCAGGCCCTCGCGGCAGAGGAGATCATCGCCGACGGCGCCACCGACTCCGAGCGCCTGCCGATCGACGAGACGGTGGCCATCATGGAGACTCTTGACGCCGTCCGGCGTCAGATCGGCCTGCGTTACCCCGAAGAGCATTGATCACCGAGCGAGGAGCCGCCGTGGCCGATCTGCAGAGCCAGCGCGTCGCCGTCTACATCGACTTCGACAACATCGTCATGTCCTGGTACGACCGCGTGCACGGACGCAACGC